>WQVT01000007.1 GCA_009785715.1 Acidimicrobiaceae bacterium
CTGACCGCCCAAGTCCTTTCAATCCCTGGCGGGTGACGCGCCGGTGAGTGTTCGCCAGTCTTCACCAGGCTCCAAAATGCTCGCCGCACCATGGATGCTGCCATAGTCGAGATCCCCGGTGGCGGGTGCCTCGCCACCCTCGTCGAGGCGCTTCGCCGCATTGATCAGGGTCTCTCGGAGTGCAATGATTGCCCGGTCGATCGTGCCCAGATGCTCGCGAGTTCGATCGTAGATAGGCCCCATGGATTCCGTCACCATAAGGTCCTGGCTGACGAAGTCCTCGATGCCGGTAAACGTCGTGGTGCGCTGGACTTCCCGGTCGATCAGGTAGTCGTTTTCCTTCGTATAGAGCCGACGCCGCACACCGGAGGGCAACTCGCCTCCCCGGTCCCGGTACGGGTACTTCGGCAACTCGGCGAACGACCCTCTCCGCGGCTGGTCAGGAGTCGGTTCCTTGGCCGCGATGTTGTAGCGCCAGCAGCTCTCATCATCGATCGGCACGACCCACGCCTGAATGGGAAGGTTGCCGGTAATGGTGCAATACGGGATGACGTACGCGCTTACGCCGGCACTGGTGCCATTCGGGCTGTTCCGGAGCCCTGCGTGGCGAAAGCCGTACCATTCCTCCTGCACCTCGATTCTCGGAGCCCGGTCGAGCAACCGGTTCCGCATCGACACGGCACGGCTCGAAGGCGCGGGCTTCCCGCTCCCGTCATCGGGTAGCTCGTCCATCCCTTTCCAATAGTGAAGCCAGGAGACGTGAACGGAATCGAGGTCGCCTTCGATGGACTGGACAAAGTTGCACTCGGTGTGCCATTTGCGGGCCACGATGTGCTCCTCGGGCAGCGAGTCGGTCCCGAAGTCCCGGAACGCGGTCATCGTCTCCCTGGGGCCCATGTAGGTCCACACGATCCCGCCCGACTCATGGGTCGGGTACGCCGGGATCTTGATCCGCTCGGCAGAGGGCCGCGGCTCCGAGGGCATATCCGTGCAGTTGCCGTCGACGTCGAACTTCCAGCCGTGGTAGATGCAGCGCAGCCCGCACTCTTCGTTCCGCCCGAAGTACATCGACGCCCCGCGATGGGGGCAGTTGCCGGCTACCAGGCCCACCCCGCCGTCCGTGTCACGAAACGCCACCAGGTCCTCACCGAGCAGGCGCACACGTACCGGCGGGTCGTCCGGGTTGGGGAGCTCGGCTGACAACAACGCCGGCGTCCAGTAGCGGCGGAGCAGGTTGCCCATCACGGTCCCGGGGCCCACCCTGTTCAGGATCTCGTGGTCTTCGCTCGACAGCATGCCTCTCCTCCCCTTCGACCGGGATCAGGCTGTGCCCGTCGTCCCGGCCGCCGACTCTCGCGACTGCCTCAGCATCCGGATGACCAGCTTCTCGGCCTCCACGACCAGGAAGAACACGAGACCGCCCAAGAGGAGCCAGGGCCATTCGTCGAGCGGAATGGCCTTGGTATGGAAGAGCGCATGGAACGGAGGGGCGTAGGTGAAGAGCGCCTGCGCAAGCACGACAGCGGCGATGCCGAGGCCGAGGTACGGGTTGCCGAGGTGCGCTTTCAACGACAGGGACGAGTCGAACTTGTAGCGGCTGTTCAGAAGATAGAAGACCTGGCCAACCACGAGCGCGTTCACGGCAATGGTCCGGGGCAGGTCATCGGACGCGCCCGACGCGCCGGCATGGAAGAAGAAGAGCAGGAGGGTGAGCGCGAGCAACGCCGCGCCGACGAAGGCGACGCGCCAGAGGCCGAAGTGATCGAGAATCGGTGTGTCGATCGGGCGAGGCGGGCGCCGCATGACGTCGGTTTCGTGCGGCTCGAACGAGATCACCAGCCCGAGCGCGACGGAGGTCACCATGTTGACCCAGAGGATCTGCGGCGCCGTGATCGGCGCGGTGAAGCCGACGAGAATCGCGGCGATGATCACGAGCGCCTGTGCCACGTTGGTCGGCAACATGAACAGGAGCGCCTTTTCGATGTTGTTGTAGACGGTGCGCCCTTCCCTCACGGCGGCCGTGATCGACGCGAAGTTGTCGTCGGCCAGCACCATCTCGGCGGCTTCTTTGGTCACCTCCGTGCCCTTGATCCCCATCGCCACGCCGATGTCGGCCATCTTCAAAGCGGGTGCATCGTTGACCCCGTCGCCGGTCATGGCAACGATCTGCTGGTTGGCCTGAATCGCCTTGACGAGGCGCAGCTTGTGCTCTGGGCTGGCCCGGGCGAAAACGTCGATGTCGGCAACGCGCTCCTGGAGGGTGGCGGTGTCCATCTCCTCGATCTCGTCGCCGCCGAGGGCGGTTCTGCCGTCGCCGATGCCAAGCATCTTGGCGATCGCGGCTGCGGTGATCTTGTGGTCGCCGGTGATCATCGTGACGCGGATGCCGCCGGCGTGGCATTCCTCCACGGCTTCGACGGCTTCCCTGCGGGGCGGATCCAGCAGTCCGATCAGACCGAGCATCACCAGGTTGGTCGGAAGATCGGCCGGCCCCAGGTTGCCCGGCCCGAGCAACGGCGCCTCGAGCCACGCCAGGGCCAACACGCGTTCGCCCCGCGAGGCGAGTGCGTCCGAGGCAACGCTGAAGGGGCCGGGGTCGATTGGGGCGAACTGACCGTCGCGGCCCAGCTGGCGGTCGCAATGGCCGAGGATGACCTCGGGTGCGCCCTTGACGAGTATGAATCTGCCGCCCGTGGCGTCCTCGTGCACCGTCGCCATGAACTTGTGCTCCGACTCGAAGGGAATGGCGTCGATCCGAGGGTGCGCCGCCCGCTCGGTCCGGCGGTCCATGCCGAGCTTGCTTGCGAATGGGTACAACGCGCCCTCGGTCGGGTCCCCCTCCACCACCCAGCCGCCGTCCTCGCGACGGAGTTCGGCGTCGTTGCAGAGCAGCGCGACGCGCCCCATGAGGGTGAGGGTGGCGTCTTCGCCAGCAGGCTTGCCGTTCTCCCGGACTTCGCCTTCGGGTGCGTAGCCCTCGCCGGTCACGACGTAGGAGGCGTCCGCAGTGACGGCCGAGACCACCATCATCTCCATCAGGGTGAGCGTGCCGGTCTTGTCGGAGCAGATGCGTGAGACCGATCCGAGGGTTTCGACCGCCGGTAACCGTCTGATGATGGCGTGGCGTCTCGCCATACGCTGCACGCCGATCGCCAGCGTGACCGTGATGAGCGCCGGCAGGCCCTCCGGAATGATCGATACGGCGGCGCTGATGACCGACTGGAAAATGTCGATGAACGTGATGTGGCGGATCCAGTGTCCGTAGGCGAACATCAAGACGCTGATGCCGGCGATCACCCACGTGATTCCGTACCCGAACCGCTTGATCTGGCGCAGGAGAGGCGTGTCGAGCGAACTGACCCCGGCGATCAGTTGGTTGATCCGGCCGAGCTCGGTGTCCGCTCCGGTCGCGACGACGACTCCCCGGCCCCGGCCGGATGCGACCAGGGTGCCCGAGAACGCCATGCCCTCGCGGTCGCCGACCGTCGCCTTCTCGGAAACCGGCTCGGTGGTCTTGTCCACGGGTACGGACTCGCCGGTGAGCGCCGCCTCCTCGGTCCTCAGGTTCTTGACCTCCGTGAGCCGGATGTCGGCGGGAACCTTGTCGCCCGACTCGAGCAGAACAACATCCCCCGGCACGAGTTCCTCCGCAGGGATGAGCCGGACTTCGCCGTCACGCGCACAGCGTGCTTCTGCCGACAGCATCGTCCGAATCGAGTCGAGAGCCTTCTCCGCCCTGCCCTCCTGGACGAACCCCAGCAAACCGTTGAGGACCACGACCCCGAGGATGACCCCCGCATCGAGCCACAGACTGACCAGCAGCTTGATGAAGCCCGCGCCCAGCAAGATGTATACGAGGATGTTGTGGAACTGAAGCAGGAATCTCGTGACGACGCCCTGTTTCCTGCCCTCCGGCAGACGATTGGGCCCGTATTGCCTCAGCCGCTGAGCCGCATCACCGGCCTCGAGGCCTCTCGCCGGATCGGTGCCAAGCCTGCTGACGACCTCGTCGGCGCCGACGGCGTGCCAGGCCTCGGGCCCTGGCTGCGTCGCGGTGCTGGTTGCTGGTTCCATGGTTGAATACGATCGAATGTCTTGTGGGCGGACTCGGACGCTAAGTCTTGGCGATGTTCACGAATCTCTGCTGGACAAGCTGAGCCGCTCCACACCAGGACCTTATGGGGCTCGGCGTTCCCGGATGCGCAACCCGCCCTAGAGGCGCCTGTCCCGCTCGATATCGAGCTCCGACTCCTGCCCGCTGTCCACGTCGCGGAGTCGTGGAGAAATCTCGGTGACCTCCAACTCGACGGCTTTGTCGGCGTTGCCCACCCCTCGGTTGGCCCGGCCCTTGCGTCCACCCACCAGGCCTTTGAGCTTGTCGAGTACTCCCATGAGACCCTCCTTGCTGCCCGAAACGGCAAGTCACACCATGTTGACGCGTCGTGGTCGAAATAGCGAACGGTGCGTCGACGGCCACCTGCCCCGAAGTCGGCTCAGCTCCAGAGGTGCCGGCTGGCGAGCTCGGCGCCAAGCACGATGTTCTTGTATTTCTCCCAGTTGGCCTCGGCGTGCCACCGCATCCCGCAGTCGGTGCCGGCGATCACGTTCTGCTTGCCACAGACGTTCGCGAACTGGATGAGGGTGTCGGCGATCACCTCGGGGGGCTCCACGACGGGGGTCGTGTGGTCGACAACGCCGGGGATGATGATCTTGTCTTCGGGCCACTTCATGACGTCGCGCCAGACCTTCCAGTCGGCGCGGTGCGTGGATTTTGCCGACTCCAGCGAGAAGGCCTGCGCCTTGACGCTCATGAGAGGGCGGACGATGTCGCGAAGCGGGATCTCGTTCGTGTGCATGCCTGGCCAGCTGCCCCAACAGGTGTGGTAACGGATCATGTCCTCGGGGACGCCCTCCAGCGCGGCATTGAGCGCCTCGACCCGGACCATGACAAAGCGCTCGTAGTCGTCGAGGTTCATCGCCCCCCGACGCGCCTCCTCCCAGTCGTGGCTGATCGCCGGGTCGTCGATCTGGAGGATGAGGCCACGGTCGGTGACGGCCTTGAACATCGGCGCCATCACCTCGGTGAGAGCCACGACGAACTCGTCGTCATCGGCGTAGTGCTCGTTCCAGACGAACTCTTCGAGCCACGCAGGCGCCACGACGCAGTAGAACGCTTCCTTCTCCGGGGCGTGAGTAGCCAGTACCTCCTTGAAGAGCGCGAGGTCGGCTTCGAGGGGCTCGAGGCTCTTCAGCTTGAGTGGGCCTGTGACGCTCGTGCGCATCGCCATCAGAGGGTTCTCGACGGGCATGGCGTCGGAGAACATGTGGGCGTAGAAGCTCGTGAATCGAAGCATGTCACGCGAGAGCCAGCGCACCCGTTCGAGACTCACCGCCGGCTCGTCTGCGGGGAGCGTTATCGGGGCGGTCTCGAAGCCCTCTACGAGCTCGAAGATGGTGCCCGGGCCTATCCCGGCGGGCTCCCCGTTCGAGATGATGTCCATCCCGATCGCCACCTGCTTCTCGACGAGCGCCGTGACCTCGTCGCGTACGCGCTCGGCGGGGGTGGCAGGCGGTCCCATGCCGACGTAGCCGGCGTCCGGCATGAACAGCTTTCCGGTGTGCGTGGTGAGGATGCGGTCGGTGCTGCGATTCATCAAGACCTCCCGGGCACCAGGTTGTGGCGTATCCATAGCATTTGCCGCTTGCCCCGCGAAGGCAAGCCCGCGGGCCAGCTCGAAGGGCATGCCTCGGCGTGGCCGCGCTCCGCCGCGCAGCTCGCCCCTACCCACCGAGACTCGAGCACCGCGCTCAAGAGGTGGCCGCGGCCTCCCTGGCAGCCTCGTCGACTCCCCCGCCCACCCGGTCCCCTTCGCCCGCGGGGACGCGCCTGCCCTGTAGTCGCGGTCCCTGGGCCCGCTTCCGCTGCGGATAGAAGACCGCCGTGACCAGGCCGTCCGGGCGGTACACCAGCGTGGCGATGACCAGGACGCCCCCCACGAAGTCGAGCCAGCTGCCCTGAAGGCCCAACCAGTAGAGCAGGACATAGGCGAAGAAGCCCCCGTTGCAGAGCAGCGAGGCCGAGATGGCTCCGGGCACGGAGGTGATGCCGGCGATGCAGCCAAAGGCAATCAGCGTCAGGGCGGCCAGAGTGGAGTAGCTGTCAGCAGGGATCGCGCCATAGCTGTAGCCGAGCAACGCACCACTGATTCCGGCAATGCCGGCAGCCACGGCGAACCCGACCAGCTTGACGTTTCTGATGCTGATGCCGGAGGCCGCCGCAGCCCGTTCGTTGGCCCTGACGGCAAGCATCTCCCGTCCGAGGGCGCTGCGACGCAGGTTGCAGACGAACAGGGCCACCAGGCACAGCGCAATGAGCACGAACCAGCCGAAGAGCGGGCTCGGCTCGACTCCTCCCAGGCCCGCGAAGGTGGCGTTCGGACCGAAGTTGAACCCGAACAAGCTCGGAGGGGGCAGGTCGGACCCGCCGGATCCTCCTCCCCACGTCGGGCTGGCGAAGCCGAAGTTCTCGATGGCCACTGCGGCCGCCAACGTCACCACGGCCAGTCCCACGCCCCGCACCCGGAGGGCGGGCAGGCCTGAGATGACGCCCAGAATGACGGCAAAAGCCACGCCCACGATGGCACCCAACGGAAACCCGATGCCGAAGTTGTTGGCGAAATGTGCCGTGGTGAAGCCGGCCACCCCGCCGAGAGCGACCTGGACAATCGAGAGCTGGCCGACATACCCCGTGATGACCACGATCGACAACAGCATGATGGCGGCGATCAACGAGGTGATGAGCCCCTCGCGAAAGCCGGAAGGCAGAGCCCACATGGCGAACGCCGCCAGCGGAAACCAGGTGAGCAGCTGGCGGCCGGGGGCGATGGGCCGGGGCGCCAGTGGCAGGCGGCGGTCGATCACGTCTCCCCGACCGGGAATGCCGCCGGCCGTGGCGAACATGGCGATGACCAGGACGATGAAGATCATCAGCTCCTGAACGCCCGGAATCGGGTTCCCCACCACGCCGGTATTGGGGAACCAGCTCATCGTCGAGAAGTACGTGAGAAGTGACTCGGCCATACCGATGAGCATCCCGGCCACGAACGTCGTCACGAAGGAGGTGAGCCGCCCGAACATGGCGGCGGCCAAGGCGGGGACGACGACCAGCGGGAGCGTGGAGGAATCAACGTCGACGACCGAGGCAGCGAGCAGCCCGACGATCCCCATCGTGAGGCTCATGAGGACCGTGTTGAGAAGCGAGAGGCGATTGGGCGAGAGCCCGAGCAACGTGGCGGATGCTTCGTTCTCGGCAGCGGCCCGCGTCCCGAGGCCGAACCTGGACCACCGGTAGAGGGCAACCAGTACCGCAGTGACGACCAGCAGGATTCCGGCCATGAGAAACCGGTTGAGTGGGATCACCTCGCCGAAGACGCTCAGGTCGGTGTCCGGCAGGACCGGCGGCTGGGGACGGGCCGCCGGGCCGAACGCCAGCACCACCGCAGCTTGTGCCCCCAGCATGACGCCGAGCGTCGCCACCAGCTTGGCCAGGGGCGTCTGACGTCGGAGCGGTCTGACGATGCCGAGTTCGAAGACGACTCCGGCGACGACGGAGAACACCGCCGTGAGGAGGACCGCCCATGGCGCGGGGAACGTGGGCCCCAGATAGCCGGTGCGGAGCGCCCAGTACCAGAAGCCCGCCAGCATTGCGATGGCCCCGGCGCTCAGGTTGATGAGCCCTCCGCCCCGGTAGGAGAGGACCACGCCCAGCCCCACGCCGGCGATGAGGGCGCCCGACCCCAGCCCGATGAGGAGGAAGGCTGCTACCTGGGAGAGGGACATGGGCTTCCCCTGGAACGAGGGTGGACGCGCGCCGCCTCGGAAGGTACCAAGCCCGCGAGCCCGAAAACCTCGTCGACGGTCAGCGCGGACCCTAGCTCAAGGCTTCCGCGCGGGCAGGGTCGTGAAGTCGTCTGCGGACGGGTCCGATCCATCGGACGGACCCGACATTGACCGTATCAGTCCACCTTTTCGAGCAGCTCGAACTGGACCCCGTCGGATCCTTCAAGGAAGCTGACTCTCAGCCCCTCGCGGGTTCTGACTTCCTCCAGGACCTTGGCACCCCCTCCGGTCAGGTCTTCAATAGCCTCATTGAACTCGTCAGTTTCGAGAGCAATATGTTCAATTCCATAGTGCTGGTCTCGAACTTGACCCGGACTGAGCGTCGTGATATTGACAACCAAACCGTGGAGGTCGACACGGTACCCATACCCGCCCGCCCCGAGTTCGGCGAGCACGACGGCACCAAGACTATTGACGAAGAAATCCTTAGCTGTCTGAGGGTCCGTGACCTTGATATGAAGGTGGTCGAAGCGAAAGCTCATACGAGTTGACTCTCCTCTTGGTATCCGGCGCCAGGGACGTGATGGGTCCTTGTCGCACGAGTCTCTCAGGTCGGAGCTCGAGCGTCGGGCGCTTGACAGGTGGTTTCCAGCCGTGGCGTAGGGTAGGAGGGGTGGGGGTGCTGCTCTTGGCCATCGTCTTCATCGGCGTCGTCTTCACGTTGCTGTACGGCGCGGCGGCATTGGTGGCCCACGCCTGGACGAATCGCTTTGCGCCGAGGATCCCGGCCCAGGAGTTGGCGCCGCCTGCAGCCAGCACCGTGGTGGCCGAGGCCGAGGCATGGCTGCGGAGCCACCCACCAGGTTCTGACCCGACGACGTCGCCGGTGAACTGACAGACCCGCCTTCGGCCGAGGCCTTGCACGGCTTGCAAGTGGATCGAGCGGTCCCTCACCGAGGGAGGGTCCTGGTGGCTCCTACCTGCACTCGGCCGCCAGCCGGGCCAGCTGCACCCGGGACTTGATGCCGAGCTTCGAGAAGACGTGGCGCAGGTGGACGTTGATCGTGTATGGCGACAGGTAGAGCTCGCTGGCGGCCTCACGATTGGTCAGTCCGGACGCGACCAGGTCGGCAACCGCGCGCTCCGATCTGGTGAGGCTCTCCCAACCATGGTCCAGCCGGGCCACCCTGGTCTCCCGCTTTCGCACGCCACGAGAGCGCAGCGCAGCACGGACCCGGCCGGTGTCATGGGTCGCTCCGACCTGCACGTACGTCTCATAGGCCGCCTCCAGTAGCTCGACGGCCTCCTGCCTGGCCCTCGGGCCAATAAGGACGCGGGCCAGGTCCTCCCGGGCTGCGGCGGTGGCCAGCGGCCGTTCGCCCCGGGCGAGCATCGCCACCGCCTCGGCCAGCGCTGCGGGATCCGACTCCAGAAGGCCGCGGGCGTAGGTCGCGGTCGCCACCGCGACCGGCACGTCCGGATTCCTGCGCCCAAGTTCGGCGGCAGCCTGCGCCGCTATGACGGCTTCGTCCCCGGCGCCCGCCCGCATCGCCAGATCGACAAGCCGCGGGAGCCTGTCCGGGAAGTACACCACTGATTGGAATCTGGATTGGCCGAGCCGCTCGAGCATCGGCGCCAGGGCCCGGACGGCTTCATCGGGGTGGCCTTCGGCGTCGGCGCACAGGGCAGCGGCCCACCACGAATCTCCGGTCGGTTCGTCGGGCGAGAGCGCGGCCAGCCGGTCGGCACCGACCCTTGCTTCGGCGAGATCCCCCTGCCGGATGCAGCTCTCCACCGACGTCACCAGGGCCAGGCCGAGGAAGTACCCGAACCCGAGGCTGTGGCCGGTCTCGGCCGCCGACCGGGCTTCGGCGCGCGCGTCCTCGAGCCGACCCAGTTCGAGCAACGCCGCCGCCCGCTGCGCCTGGCAACCCGACACGATCACGGTAAACCCGGACGAAGTGGCTGCGTCGAGCGCCCGCGCGATCGCCTCGAGTGCGGCCGCCGGCTCTCCGGTGGCGGTCAGGACGCGCGCCACCTCCATGTCCTGCAAACCGGTGGCCCGGACCGAAAGGGGACCCTCCGTCGTACCGACCGGCAACTCGGCGATCCGCACGGCGTCAGCGAGTTGTCCGTGCTCAGTGGCGAGCGCGACGCGCACGGCCTCCACGACCGCCAGGTCTGTCTCATCGCCGGAGCCGGCGACGAGGCGGCGGGCCGTCCGCAGGGCCCGATCGACGGTTGGCTCGGGCTGGGTCAGCATCGAGCCCATGGCGTCGAACGCGATGAGTCTTCCACGAGTGGCTTCCGGCACGGCCGGGTCGGTCATCAGCCGATCCTGAAGCGGCGTCGGGTAGGGCAGGGTGGTGCTCATCGCCCAGGCCCGGACGATGCCCACCTGTATTTCTGCCGCCAGCTCCAGGGACGGTGTCCCCTTGGCGACATACTCGTCGCCCAGCTGACGCGCTTCGCCCAGGCGACCCGCCCAGCCCAGCATCTGGACGGTCGTGGCCACGAACGAAGGCCGGCGCGGATCGTCTGGCCCGATCAGCTCGAGCATGCGCAGCGAGAGGTCAGCGGCGGCGGTGGGCGACGTCCCGAACAGGTCGCTCGAAGCCTGGCCCAACGCTTCGATCGCCTGCTCATCGCCTGGGAGGGCGCCGAAGGCGAGCTGGTTCGCCACCCGGATGACGGGCGCCCCGAGGGTGAGCAGAGCGGTGGCCGCCTGCCGGTGGAGCGCCGGCCGCAGGGCGGCTGGCAGGTCGTCGTACACCCCCCGGCGCAACAGCTCATGCCGAAAGGCCAGCTGGGGACCATCTTCTACGAGCACGTCTGCGGCCAGGGCCTCGGTTAGGGGGGCAAGCAGCTCGCTGGCGGGCTGGCCGGTCACGGCGGACAGTTCGGCGACCGAGAAGTTCCGGCCCAGGACTGAGGCCACGCGCACGACGCCCTTTGACGTCTCCGACACCGACCGGAGATGGGCGGCGATGGTCGAGGCGAGTGACCTGGCCACACGGGCGTCGCGATCCGACACGGAGAGCCCATCGACCCCCTGCCAATCGCCGGCATTTCGCAGGATTTCCACGATATACAATGGATTTCCTTCGGCCTGGGCGACGAGCACGGCGAGATTGGTGTCCGGGCTGCGGCCCAAGACGTCCGCCGCGAGAGCCGTCGTCGCCTCCCTATCGAGCGGCTCGAGCGGCAGGCGCCGTGTGTCTCCCGTGGGGAGCCGATCGAGCAGGGCGTCCATCTGCGAAGAGGTGGGAAATGGTCGGCGGGCCAGCAACCAGACGATCGGATAAGAGAACAGCTCGGGCGCGAGGGAGCCGAGTGCGAGCAACGTCGATGGATCCGCCCAATGAAGGTCATCGATCGCGATCAGTAACGGCCGCTCGCGAGCGGCGCCCTCCAGCGCGGTGCGAAGATGCTCGAGGACTTCCAGACGCATGTCAGCCAGCCCGCTGAGCAGCTTGAGGTCAGCCGGGCTCACGATCGCAGGGTCGGTCGACGACAGGGCGACAAGCAGAGGTCCCCACGGCGTCATCTGGTCCAGCTCGTCGGCGCGGCCGGTCGCCACGACGAGCCCTCGTTCGCGGGCGAAGGCGATCGTCTCGGCGAGGAGCCTGCTCTTGCCTATACCGGGAGGACCTTCCAAGATTGCCAGGCCGCCCTCGCCGGCACCGGCCGCTTCGACCAGCCCCCCGAGGGTCGCCAGCTCGGACTTGCGTCCCCGGACGGGTCGAGCCATCAGCGGTGTCCTCTCGAGGGAGCTCCCCCGAACGCAAAACCCACGGCCACATCGTGACGTTACCTGCGCGATGCGGGCACACGTCGGCGACCACCCGACCGGTCGGTCGGACTGCCATGGCGAAAAACTACCTGAACGGGTAATGCCGATCGGAGACCGATCCTGAGATGCTTGTGCGTGCGGCTACAGGACCCCGGAGCGGAGAAAGGCCCCTCGTTCCCCGGCGCCTCCGGGGTCCAGGGTAATGCGGCCAGCCGTCGGCAAATCTTCGAGTTGAGGGTGAGACACCGTGAGCGCAGAGAGGAGCAACTTCTTCCGGTTCGGCAACTCCGTGGTGGCGTACTCGACCTCAGGCCACGGGCCTCCCTTGGTATTTCCGCAACCGTCATTCGGTCACCTCGAGATGGAGTTCGAGAGCGGCTCGATGCGCTCCTTTTACCAGGCCCTGGCGTCGAAGTTTACGTTGGTACGTTACGACCGTCTGGGCACGGGTATGTCGGATCGGTCTCGCACCTCCGACACCTGGACGCTCGAGTTCGAGGTCGACGTGCTGGACGCGATCGTCGACCATCTCGGCTTGGCGCGGCCAAGCTTCTTTGGGTTCTCCTACGGGGGAGTGGTCGCCGCCGCGTGGGCGGCCCGCCGGCCGAAGTGGGTGAAGCGGCTCTTGCTCTTTGGCGCGTATGCCGCCGGCGGGTGGAACGGGGAGCCGCTGCTCGAGTCGGTGGGTGGCGTGTTGCGAGCCAATTGGGATTTGGGGGCGCGTTTGCTCACCGCGGCGTTCCTCCCTGGTGCGGACAGGGACTTGAGCGATTGGTTTGCAGGGCTGCGCCGCGAGTCGTGCGATGGGGAGGTGGCCGCCTCGCTGCTCGAGTTGTGGGAAGGAACGGATTTGCGCGACGCCCTGGGGCGAATCACTGCGCCGACACTGGTATTACACCGTCGTGACGACCCGGTGGTAGCGCTGGAGCGAGGCCGGATGCTCGCGTCGCTTATTCCGGGGTCGCGATTTCTGGTGCTCGAGGGGTCCCAGCATCAGCCGTGGTACGGCGACACCGCCGCCGTACTGCGTCTGGGCGGCGAGTTCTTCGGATCCCCCTTAAGGCCCTCGTTCGGCGCGAATCCTCGCAATGGGAGGCCGATCTCCTTGACCCCGAGGGAGCGAGAGGTGCTGGCGCTGGTGGCGGAAGGCCTCAACGACGCCGCCATCGCCCAGCGACTGGTCCTCAGTGCTCACACCGTGCATCGTCACGTCGCCAACGTTCGCACCCGCCTCGGATACTCCTCGCGCGCGGGGGCGGCCGCCTATGCCACGCGGGCCGGCTGGATCTGAGGGTCCCCGTTGCCATCACCGCATCCGCTGTTGAGCGGCCCCACAGTATGGGGCCGAGATCAGTGAGGGCCGGGGGCGAAAGAGCCTCTCGGCGGCTCGTTTGAGCGTTAGCAGAATGAATGGAGACCACGATGAGCGAAGAACTGGCCGGCCAGCAGGTGCTGGTGATCGGTGGGTCGAAGTATCTGGGTGAGGCGGTCGCGAGGCGAGCGGCCGCCGCCGGGGCCCGGGTCACGATCGGGGCCCGCGACCTGGAGGCCGCGTCGCGTGTCGCGGCGGACCTGCCTCACGGGCAGGCGGTGTCCCTCGACGTCGCCAACGAAGAAACGATTGCTGCGGCGGCCGCCTGGCTAGGTGCAGTCGACCATCTGGTCGTGACCGCGGCCGCCCATCACAACGTTCCGGTGGAGAAGTTGGAGCATGACCGGATCGTCGCCGCGTTCGAGGCGAAGGTGGTCGGCCCGCTGCTGCTCGCCAAGCACTTCGCGCCGATCCTGCCACCAACCGGATCGATCCTGCTGTTCTCCGGTGTCGCGGCCTGGAAGCCGGCCCCGGAGTTCGCGGTGATGGGGGTGACGAACGGGGCGGTATCGTTCCTCGCCTCGCACCTGGCCAAGGAACTCGCGCCGATCCGGGTGAACGCGATCTCGCCGGGCATCATCGACTCCGGTACGTGGGACGCCCTCGGCACCGACGCCAAGCGGGGCCTGCTCGATGATGCTGCTGCGTCGAACCTGGCCGGGCGCGTCGGCACCAGCGACGACATCGCCGACGTCGCCGTCTTGCTGCTCGGCGCCGGGTTCGTCTCGGGCGAAACCATCCACGTGGAGGGCGGCGCCCGCCACGCCTGACCTGTCAGATGACCGCGGCAAGACTCTCGGGCGTGACGTTCTCAGCCGTCGTGACCTGCTTGATCACGAAGTCGAACGTGCCGTGCTTCACGCCGTTGTCGTCGACCTTGCAACGAACGAGCGTCTCCTCCGAGAAGAACGGGTCGTCCTCGGTCCCCGGCTCGCCCTCAATATAAAGCTGGGCGGTAATCGGCTGGCTGACCGCCTGGACCTTGACGTGAATGTGCTTGGCGTCGCGGGGGAAGTAGCACCCGGGAATAATCGAGGTGAACTCGTAGCGCCCTTCGTCGTCAGCGTAGAAGTAACCGGTGTAGCGGTGCCCGACCATGTCGTAGTTGCCGGCGTGGTCACTCATCCACACATTCAGGCAGGCATGCGGGATCGGAACACCCTTCTCGTTCAGCACCCGACCCGACACGATCAGCTCAGGCTTGTCCCCCTCCTCGAGCAGCACATTCCGCTCCGGAGCGCCCAACCGAAAATAGGGTCCCTCGATCTCATGCAGCGTCTGCTTCAACTCGCCCGGCTCCGGTGGCGGCGCCTGCGGGACGGTCTTCCCCGCGAGCCCACCCGGACCGGCCTTTTCGTAGATCTCCATGAACTGCTCTTGGGACATCGGGACCGACATGGCTCCCCTCTCTTTCTCACGCAAGAAACGCTGATCCACACTCCTAGGAGTCCAAGCCCCGCCAGCAAATCTACCTGAGCGGAGTCACCGGAAGGCCCACGGCCGCCTTGGTCCACGAATCGCCCTGCCAGTCCCAGGTGAGACCACGGTGAGCCGCAGCCGCATTCGTGTCCCGCCAGAAATGCGCCAGCAGCGAGGATTCACCCAACCCACTGCCACCACACTCCTCGAACAGGCGATTCGCGGCGCGACGGGCCTCCTGAGCCGTGAAGGTCATGTCTCGCCGCAACTTCTCACCCTCAACCGGCGTGACGCCCTTGGCAGGAGCGCACGCGTAATGAGCCGCATTCCAAACAAGCAGCGAATAGCTCGCGTCGAGCGAAGCGGCGACCTCGGCGAAACGCGCCATCGTCGTCCCCGTCCCGTCGCCCACATACGGGCTATTGGTCCGATCCGGGCTCTGCACCCGGGACTCGAGACGCGCCCGGAACAGCTCGACCAGGCCCTTCGCCGCGCCCAACGCTGGCACGGACATCGCCCCGGTGAAGTTCGCGCCCATCGGAGCGCCATACATCGGGTGCGTGTTCACCTCCCGCCCCGGCGCCTCGCCGGCCACGATGGACTCGGTCGACACCGTGCGGTACTCCGGCACGAAGACATCGTCCACGACGATGGTCTTGCTGCCCGTGCCACGCAGTCCCACCGTGTGCCAGTCGTCGACGATCTCGAAGTCCTCACGCGGGAGCAGCATCCACCGGTGGTCGACCACCTCGTCGCCCTCCTTGATCGGCACCGCTGCGGTCAGCCAGTCACAGTGGTCGACGCCGCTCGAGAACAAGCCACGGCCACTCCAGTGATAACCGCCGTCGACCTTGGTCACATCGCCGATCGTGCTCACCACCGAGGAAGCCAGACTGTTCGGGTTCGCCCACATCTCATCCAGCGCCTTCACCGGCCACAGGGCCTGCAGCCACATGTGTGCCGCCCACAACATGTAGACCCAGCCCGTCGACGGGTCCGCAGAAGCCAGCTCGATGGTCACGTCGATCAGGCTCTCCGTCCCGAGCTCTGACCCCCCGTAGCGCTTGGGCTTCATCACGCCATACAGACCCGACTCCAAGATGTCCGCAACAGTCTGGTCAGGCTGGCGCCGCAGCGTGTCACCCTCCCACAACCGCTCACGCAGCCGATCCCCGAGCGCACGGGCCCGATCGACGGCCTCATCGTGGCTCGCCAGCACCTCAGGCTTCGTGCTCAACGTGTACACAGGCCGTGTGTCCATAGCTTCCCCCTGGCTCGAACCATGCCCTGCACCGGACGGGTCCTACGCGATTTTGTAGCAGGCTATCCGCGTGGGACGGGTCCCGTCCCGGAGTGGCCGGCGGCCGAACCCGCGGTACCTGGGCCGGGCATCGGCCCGGTTTCCGGTCCCGGGCCTGACGAACGCTCAGTGCGAGATCTTCCGCGGGAAGCTACCGTGAGTGGCCAGACGAGGCAATACGGAGTCCGCGCCGACACTGCAAACCGGGGCTCTCCGAACCCGCAGGGGGGAAACAATGAAACTGCCAGACCGACTCGGTCGGAAGACCAGTACACGTCGACGCGCCTCGATCGCCGTCAGTGCGGCGGCGTGTGTCGCGCTCGTCGCACCCATGGGGGCGAGCGCTGCCACGGCGAGCGCCGCGACGCCGGGCACGCACTCCATCACGGTGCTCGAGAACAGCGTCTATGGGAGCTGGACCGGGCTCGACCCGGTGGCGAGCACGGTCGCCGGCTCGTTCCTCAATGCGATCTACGGCAATCTCTTCGAGATCGGACCCGGGGGGAAGCTGGTCGACGACCTGGCCACCGGCTACAAGCTCACCGAGGGTGGCAAGCAATTCACCATGACAATCCGGCCGGGCGTGAAATTTACGGACGGGACGCCGCTCGACGCGGCGTCCGTGGTGGCCAACATCAAGCGGGCGATCCTTCCTTCCAACGGGTGTCCGTGCCTGATCAACCTCCCGATCGCCTCGGTGTCGGCGACGGGGCCGGACACCGTGCAGGTCGACCTGACAAAGAAGGACGGTCAGTTCCCCTACGCGATGGCCCAGTTCTATGTGTATTCGCCGACCGCACTCCAGAAGGAGGGCAAAGCGGGTTTCGCGCTCCACCCGGTCGGTGCCGGTCCGTTCAGCGTGGTCAGCGCCACCCCGAACACGAAGCTTGTCCTGACGAGGAACCCCGACTACTGGCAGAAGGGCCTCCCCTATCTCAGCAAGATCACGTTCGAGACCACGGCCACGGACGAGTCGGCCTACGAGGCCCTCCTCGCCGGCCAGGGGCAGGCGTACGAGGACATCAGCACGTACTCCCTGCTCCCCCAGGCACGCAAGCAACTCCAGGTCAGCCAGGTCCCGAGCGCCCTCGGTGCGTACGTGATCCAGTTGAACACGCAGGCCGCCCCGTTCAACAACATCAAGGCTCGCGAAGCCATCTACTACGCGACGGATCCGGCGCCGATCAGCAAGGGGATCACGGACGGCGCCGGCACCGTGACGGAGACGGGGACGGAACCGGGCGGCCTGATTTTCATCCCCAAGGTGAACGGCTTTCGGACCTATGACCTCGCAAAGGCAAAGGCCTTGGTCAAACAGCTCGGTGGGCTGACGATAAGCCTCAGGGGCGCCTCCTACACGGCGGACGTGCAGATGTTGAGCGTGCTCAAGGCACAGTGGGCGCAGGCGGGGATCAAAGCGACGCTCAGCGACGGCCCCCTCCCCGAGATCGTCAACACCATGGAGAGCCACAACTGGCAGGCGTACCTCCAGCAGGCCGGCGGGTTCGCCCCCGGGCTGGGCGTCGGCCTCGTGTTCCGGTTCGAATCCAAGGCTCCCTTCAGTGGTGTCGCCGATCCGAAATTGGACCAATTGATCACGACGGCGGCTCAACAGGTTTCCAAGAGCGCAATGGAGAAGGCCTATACGAAGACCTTCGCCTACATTGCCTCCAAGGCCTACGGGCCGTTCCTGTTCACCGTCCCGCAGTACGATCTGGTCGCCAAGGGCGTCTCCGCTCCCGGTCTGACCACAGATCAGTACGAGATCTTCTGGCAAGACGCCAAGGTGGGCTCATAGCCCGAGCCCCGGGAAACTACGGGCAGCGCCCGGGTTGCAGAGCCCGACGGCACGGTGATCGCCGACTTGTTCTAATTCATCTGCGACGCGATAGGCCACGATGTAATCTCGTGTTCGCCCCCGTAATGCGTCCGGCGGACGGGACCGGCCAGCGCCCGGCCGCGGCCCCTGACTCGCGCCCAATGAGGAGTGGCCATGCTGTCCCACGTCATCCAGACAAGGAGCGTCCGGCCGGTGACGGCCGAACCCGGCCTGGTGATCGAACATCGCGAAGCGTTGATTTACATGATCTGTGAGGCCGCGGAACTCGAGCACGGCCTGATGTGCGAGTACCTTTTCGCCGCCTTCAGTCTCAAGGACCAGGTCGACGAGGGCGTAAACGAGGACCAGCTGGCGGCGGTCCAACGCTGGCGGTCCACCATTCTGGGGGTGGCCGGCCAGGAGATGCTCCACCTGGCCCTGACCGCCAACATGCTGACCGC
>WQVT01000008.1 GCA_009785715.1 Acidimicrobiaceae bacterium
AAGCCCTTGGTCACGGCGACCACCTTGATCCCGCCACGGCCACCGGCTGCCGCCCCGATCCGCTCGCGGACCCTGTCGAGCCGCTCCTCGATCACGTCCACCGACGGCCCCGGCTCGGGGCCGGCCCGCCCTCCGGTCGAGGGGGCGTCCGTCGGCACGCCCGGCCTCACCGCCATATCACCGTGGCCTGCCTTCCCGTCTCCTGTCGGGCGCGCCATGACCAGAAGCGTTGCGAGCACCCGGTGCAGACGTCGATCACCTCGACCAGTGGGACACGGGCATCCCCGAGGGCCGCGGCCACCGCCGCCGGCACGTCGAGGGCCGGTCGCCCCTGCCGGTCGACGGCCTCGACATCGGGGCCGAAACGCTCGGCCAGGCGTGCGAGGTCCGCGGCGCCGAACTCGTAGCAGCAGGGATGGATGCACGGGCCGAGGGTGGCCGTCACCTCGGTGGCGCCGAGGTCGGCCATGCCCCCCACCGTCGCCTCGAGCACGCCGGCGGCCAGCCCGCGCCACCCGGCGTGCGCGACGCCGATGATCCCTTCCCGACTGGAGAACGCCACCGGCGCACAGTCGGCGGTGAGGATGGCGAGCGCCACGCCGGGAGCCGCCGTGACCATGGCGTCGGCCTCCTCATCCTCACCATGCCCGGGAGCTTCGACGTGCACCACCCTCGAGCCGTGGACCTGGCGGAGCACCGTCCACGGATGGTCAACGAGGGCCCGGCGGCGCTCGTCGACGCCCGGCGCACGTCGGCCGAGGTCGCCGGCATCCCGGTCCGTGAACAGCACCTGCGCGCCGGACGCGAGCGTCCGGCGAAATCCGGGGACGCCCGTCGTCCCGTCGATCGGCGATGCCCCGCCAGCCACGCCTACTTCAAGAAGTCGGGGACGTCGAAATCGTCGTCATCCCCGATCCCCAGGTCGTCGGCCTCGTCGTGCGAGGCCATCTTCTTCTCCGCCGCCAGGAGACCGAGCCCGGCACCGCTCGAAGACGCGAACGGCGACCTCGCGTCCTCCTCGGCCCGCTCGAAGCCCGCCGCAATCACCGTGACCCGCACCTCGTCACCCATCGAGTCGTCGATGACCTGACCGAAGATGATGTTCGCGTCGGGGTGCGCCACGCCGTGGATGATCTCGGCCGCCTCGTTGACCTCGAACAGCCCGAGGTCGTTGCCGCCGGCGATGTTGAGCAGGATCCCCCGGGCCCCCTCGATGGACGCCTCGAGGAGGGGCGAGGTGATGGCGAGCTTGGCAGCCGTGAGCGCCCGGCCATCGCCAGAGGCCTGGCCTATACCCATGATCGCGGTGCCGGCATTGCTCATGATCATCTTGACGTCGGCGAAGTCGGTGTTGATGAGCCCCGGTGTGGTGATCAGGTCCGTGATCCCCTGCACGCCCTGGAGCAGGACCTCGTCGGCCATCTTGAACGCGTTGACCATGGACGTCTTGTCGTTCGACACCGACAGGAGCCGGTCGTTCGGGATAACGATGAGGGTGTCCACCTCCTCCTTGAGGCGCTGGATCCCTTCCTCGGCCTGAACCGAGCGTCGACGGCCCTCGAAGGAGAAGGGTCGGGTGACGACCCCGATCGTGAGCGCCCCGAGCGACTTCGCGACCTCCGCCACCACGGGGGCCCCACCGGTGCCCGTGCCGCCCCCCTTTCCGGCGGTGATGAACACCATGTCGGCGCCTTTCAGCACCTCTTCGATCTCGTCTTTGTGCTCCTGCGCGGCCTCCCGCCCCACGGCCGGATCACTGCCGGCCCCGAGACCCCGGGTCAGCTGGCGACCGATGTCCAGCTTCACGTCAGCGTCGCTCATCAACAGCGCCTGCGCGTCGGTGTTGATGGCGATGAACTCGACACCTTTCAATCCGGCGTCGATCATTCGGTTCACGGCATTCACGCCCCCGCCGCCGATCCCGACGACTTTTATAACGGCGATGTAGTTCTGGGCGGCACCGGCCATGAGAATCCTCCCGGCCACGGGTCTGGGTACGGCTGTCAAACCGCCCCGGAAGTATGGGGTCTAGATACTGCGGCCATCCGGTCTCGACCGGTAGGCCGATAAAACAATTGGAATGCAGAACGGGCGAAACCGATATGGAGAACCCGGAATGCTTTTGCGAGACTGATGAAAATCGATGAAGAGATGAAGAATTGATGAGGCGCTGCGTTAGAAGGACTCCCGTGAAGACTGCTGGCCGTCACAACCCTGCCAGATTGCTGGCTCCGCGTCGGGGATCCCCCCAACCCCCACCAGGCGCCGATCGGCTCGGCAGACGCACACGCCACGGATGGACCGCCGTCTCCGAGCCCCTGGGGTTGCTCCTAACCATCAACCTCGAGCTTATGTCTGATACGTCTATGTCTGATACGTATCAACCTCCCGCAGTGGTCGAGACGCTAGCCGTCGGCTGAGACCGGGTCAAGGCCGGACGATCGGGTACCCGCAGGTCGATGATGTGCACGCCGGCCAGCGAAACGTCCGAGAGAACCGTCTCGAGCGAGGTCACCTTTTGCGCCAACTCGCTGGCATCCCCGAACAGGACCATGACCGATCCTAGGCTCAACTGCAGCCCGTTCGCAGTGATGGTGATGGTCGAGACTCGGCGAACCAGGGCAGCGGGGAGGGCGGCCGCCGTCGCAAGCTCGAGGGCCGCAACCTGACCTCCGGACTCGGCGGAGCCGAGCATCGAGGTTCCCGCGGCTCCCGGAGCCGGCAGTCCCTCGAGTCGCGGCAACACCGGGAGACCGGAACCTGAAGCGGAGCGTGAAGGTGCCGGCGAGGACCCGGTGGGCAGGACCGCGAGGACCCGGCCGGTCGCATCGAGCACGGCGAACCCGGAGGCCGCCTGTCCGGAGACCCGGTCGACCTCGGCCACCGCATGGCGCTCGGTCACGGCGATGCGGATGGTTCCGGGCCAGTCCCGCTCCACCCGCGCGGTGGCCACCCAGGGCAGAGCCTCGACGAGCCGGGCCTCGGCTCCGGCGGACACATCGACCATGAGTCGCTCCCGGTTCAGGCCGGCCTGAGCCAGTATCTGAGCCGCGGTCAACCCGGAGCCGGCCGGGACAACCCCGAGACTGACCCGCACGTGCCGGACCTTGAGGAGTGGCGTGTGGAGGACGCCGAAAGCGGCCGCGAGCAGCACCACGACGGCGAGCGTCGCCACGAACAGGCGGAGCCTGCGCCGTCCCTCCTCACGCCGGGCGTCGATCCACCGCTGGCGGAGGCGAGGATCGATCCTCGGCGCCGGAATGGGGGTCGGCGCCGGGACGGGAGTCGTATCGATCGTCGTCACTATTGAACCTCCCAGCGAGCTTGAGGCCCGGGGGACCCGAACCCAACCATGCGCACCTCGGTGTGCAACTCGACGCCGAAACGGTCCGCCACCCGCTCGGCCACCTCGGCGATCAGCGCCGCCACGTCGTCGGACGAACCGCCCGGATCGGCCTGGATGAAGTTGGCGTGCTTGGGCGAGACGACCGCGGTGCCGTGCCGGAAGCCCTTCATCCCGGCCTGCTCGATCAACCACCCGGCGGACCCTTCGGGAGCGGGACCACCGGGGTTCGTGAACACCGATCCGGCGTTCTGGCCACCCGGCTGGTGTTCGCGGCGCCAGTGGACGATCTCGCGGATCTGAGCCGTGCTCTGCTCCACGTCCCCCGGCGCCAGGTCGAACGTCGCCTCGAGGACGACGTCGGTTGGGGCCAGGGCCGAGTGGCGGTACCCGAGCTCGAGGTCGGCGAGGGACCACGCCCGGACCAGCGGCGCCCCGTCAGCATGATCCAGGTCGGCGACGCCCGCCCGGCAGAGGTGCTGCGAGGTGTCGGACCCGTGCCCGCCGGCGTTCATGCGCACGGCACCGCCCACCGAGCCTGGGACGCCCACCGCCCACTCGAGGCCGGTGAGGCCTGCGTCGGCGCTGCGACGGGCCAGGGTCGGCATGGGCACGGCGGCCGCCGCCCTCACCGAGGTGCCCTCCACCGTCACGTCTCCGTAGGCATGGGGATCCAGGATCACGGCGATGCCGGCGAACCCGGCGTCGGACACGAGGAGGTTGGACCCGCGACCGATCACCAGCACCGGGAGCGCGGAGGCCCGCCGGGCCCGGGCGACGGCTTCGAGGTCATCTTCGTCGAGCACCCGTACGGCGACGGCGGCGGGGCCACCCACCCGGTAGGTGGTGAGCGGGCCGATCGGCTCGTCGGGCAGAGCCCGATCCCCCAGCGCCTCCATGGCGAGGCGCAAGGCCGCCGGATCCACGGTTCCCGGCCCCATCAGGCGACACCCAGGAGCTGGTCGGGGAGGGTGGTGAGGTCGCCGGCGCCGAGGGTGAGGCACAGGTCGCCGGGCCGCAACTCCGCACGGAGGGCCTCGATGAGCTCGGACCGTTCCGGCACGTACCGCACGTCCAGGTCCGCATGGGCCTCGGTGACGGCGCGGGCGACCAGATGGCCGCCGACCCCTGGGCGGGGGGCCTCTCCGCTCGGGTAGACGTCGGTGATCATCACCACGTCGGCGCCGGAAAAGGAGTCGGCGAAGTCCCGCCACAGGGCGGCGGTGCGGGAGTAGCGGTGCGGTTGGAACGCCACGACCACCCGCTCCCACCCCCCGGCCCTCGCGGTTTCCACGCTCGTGCGCACCTCGCTCGGCAGGTGGGCATAGTCGTCGACGAAGCTCACGCCGTCACGCTCGCCGCGCCGCTCGAACCGGCGGCCCACGCCACCGAAGCGCTCGAGTGCCCCGATCGCCACGTCGGGATCGACGCCGATCGCCAGGGCGAGCCCGAGGGCGGCGGTCGCGTTGAGCGCGTTGTGCAGACCCGGCACCGCCAATCTGACGGCCTCCGCAGACGAGGGCCGGTCAGACAAGGATCCGTCGGAGGAGAGTCCGCGGACCGTGAAGCCGACGCCTCCCCGGTCGCTCCGTGCGTCTTTCACACAGAGCGCGGCGCTCGCCGTGTGTCCGTAGGTCGTGAGCCGCTCCGGCCCGACCTTCGCGGCCAGGGCCGCGCCGGCGGGACCGTCGATACAGACCACGCGTGGTCCGGGGGCGGCGCAGGCAAAGGTCTCGAAGGCCGCCTCGAGGTGCGCGACGTCGCCGTAGAAGTCGAGGTGGTCCGCTTCGATGCTGGTCACGATCGCCCCCTCCGCCGGTAGGCGGAGGAAGGTGCCGTCGCTCTCGTCGGCTTCGACCACCAGCCATTCGCCGCTGTCCCAGCGGGCGCCGGGCCCGAGGCCGACGATGTCGCCGCCGACGATGAAGGACGGGTGCAGCCCGGCGGCCACCAGGACCTCGACCAGCATCGACGAGGTGGTGGTCTTGCCGTGGGTGCCGGCAACCGCAAGGGTCCGCCGGGTGGCGCAGATGGCGGCGAGCATGTCGGCGCGGCTCAGCACCGGCACGCCCGACGAGCGTGCGGCGGCGAGCTCGGGATCGTCCGCCGGCACCGCCGTCGAGGCGGTGACGGCACCGATGCGGGGGATACCCCCGGCTTCCAGCCGCTCGGGACGATGGCCGGCCCAGACCTCGATGCCCTGTCCGGCGAGACGGCGGAGTGCCGGCGAGTCGCGGGCGTCGCTGCCGGAGACCTTATGGCCCATGGCGGCGAGGACCGTGGCGATCGCGCTCATGCCGGATCCACCGGCCCCCACCACGTGAAACCGGCCGGCCACCGACAGGTCGCCGGGCCAGCCCCCGGTCGCCTCCCCCGGCGTGGTCACCCGGCGGCCCCCGGCCCGGGGCGTGCGAAGCGCTCCGCAAGGGCGGCCACCTCGGCCGCCGCCCGAGGGCGGGCGAGGGCGTGGGCGGCGTCGCCCATCGCCGACAGGCGGGGCTCGTCGCCGAGCAGGCGGTCCAGCTCGAGCGCCAGGCGGTCGGCGTCGAGGTCGGCGTCGGGGACCACCACGGCGGCTCCCGCCTCGGCCAGGCGCGCCGCGTTGGCGGTCTGGTGGTCGCCGGGGGCACCGGGGAGCGGGATCAGGATCGAAGGCACGCCGGCGGCGGTCAGCTCTGCGACCGTGCTGGCACCTGCCCGGTGCACCGCGACGTCGGCCGCCGAGTAGCACAGGTCCATCCGGTCCTCGAAGCGGATCCGTTGGTAGACGGGCCCGGCGTCGCTGCGGGGATCCGGGAGGTCCTCCCAGTCCCGGGCGCCGAGGATGTGGCGGACGGCCACGTCGGCGCGGCCCGTCCAGGTTCCCACCAGGCCGATGGTCGCCGTGTTGAGGCGCCTGGCGCCGAGGGACCCGCCGGCCACCAGCACGACACGTGCCTCCTCGGGGAGCCCGAGGGCCGCCCGGGCGCTGCTCCGGGCGACCGGTCCGCGGTCGACGGCGACCATCTCGGTGCGGACCGGGTTGCCGGTGAGGATCGCCCGCGGCAGCGGGGTGCCGGGGAACGACACGGCGGCGGCCCGTGCCACCCGGGCGGCGAGCCGGTTGGCCAGCCCCGGCACCGCGTTCTGCTCGGCGACGACCACGGGGATCCGCAACAGCCAGGCCGCAAAGACACACGGGGCGCTGGCGAACCCGCCCACCGACACGACGACTCGCGGTCGCCGTCGGGCGAGGAACACCACGGCCTGCACGAACGCGACTGCCAGGCCGGCGATTGCCCCGATGTTGTCGACACTGACCCGCCGCACGATGCCGCGACCGGGCAGGAGCGTGACCCCGAACCCGGCGGCCGGCACCAGGTCGCGCTCCATGCCCCGCCGCGCCCCCACGAAATGAATGGTCTCCGCCGGATGACCGGCCTCCACCATCGCCTGCCCGATGGCGACCGCCGGGATCACGTGGCCCCCCGTGCCCCCTCCCGAAATCACGGCGAAGGGACGGGCGGCCTCGAACGGCCCGGGTCCGCTGCGCTTGCCGCTCCGCCCTTCGCCCGGCGCCGCGCCCGATCCGGTGGTGGGACAGGTGGCCAAGGTCATGCGCGCCTCGCCACCGCGGCGAGGACCCCGGTCCCGAAGAGGGCGAAGATCAGCGACGAGCCTCCGAACGAGACGAACGGCAGCGGCACCCCGGTCACGGGCAGCAGCCCGACCACGGCGCCGATGTTGATCACGGCCTGGCCACAGAGCCAGGCAACGATCCCCGCCGCCAGCAGCGCAAGGTAGCGGTCACGGCAGCGACAGGCGATCTTGATCCCGACCCACGCCAGCACCACGAACAGCCCGGCGACCGCCATGCTGCCGAGGAGCCCGGTCTCCTCACCGATCACGGCGAAGATGAAGTCGGTCTGTGCGTTGGGCAGGAACCCCCAACTGGCGATGCTCGAGCCGATCCCGTGGCCGAGGAGCCCGCCGTCGCTCAGGCCGGCCAGACCCTGCACGGCCTGGTAGCCGGACCCCTGGGCGTTGGCCTCCGGGTGGACGAACGAGGTCAGACGGCGCAAGCGATACGGGCTCGCCACCGCCAGGAGACCGCCCGCCGCCACGGCGAAGGCGACCATCTTGAGGATCGGCTTGGTGGGCATGCCGGCCGTCAGCAGGATGGCGAAGCCGATGAACACCAGGACGAGGGTGGTCCCCATGTCCGGCTGCTTCATCACCAGCACCACGAGCAGGGCGAGGATCGCGAGGACGGGGCCCATCTGGTACCGCCAGGTCCGGCGATCGGCGCGCCGGTCGATCACGTCGGCGGCGAAGAACACCAGCGCCAGCTTGGCCACCTCGGAGGGCTGGATCTCGATCGAACCCCGACCGAGCCAGCGCGACGCCCCGGAGGCCGCCACCCCGACGTGGGGGATCAGGACGGCGAAGAGCATCGCGATCGAGACCCACATGCCGAGACGGGCGAAGCGGCGCCAGGTGGCGGGGTCCACCTTCACGCCGATGAAGAACGCGGCCGATCCGAGCACCAGCCAGATCACCTGGTGCTCGAAGTAGTACCAGGGGGTCCCGTAGGTCTGCAGGCTGAGCACCGAGGAAGCCGAGAGCACCATCACGAGCCCGATGAGGCTCAAGACGCCGACGACCGAGCAGAGCGCGTAGAACAGGGCCTGGCTCTGCCGGGCCCGGCTGTCTGCCGCCCGGGCCCCGCCCCGCTCTTCGGCCGCGACGGCGGGAGCCTGCGCCCCGGTGCGCCCCCCGGGTGCCGGGCTCGCCTGATCCCCATGCGGTCCACGGTCGCGGAGCGGTCTCGGGTCGGCGGGGCGCAGCCGCGGTTCGATGATCGTCATCGGGATCCCTTCTGGACGTCGTTGGGGGGGTCGGGGGTCTCGTTCTGGCCGATCTCCGGGCGCGCCCGCACCAGGGACGCGAAGTGGTCGCCGCGCTCGCCATACGACCGGTACCAGTCGAAGCTGGCGGCGCCCGGGGAGAGGACGACCGCGTCGCCCGGGCGCGCCGCGCCGGCGGCCGACTCGACCGCCTCGGGCATCGAGGCGGCACGCACCACCGGCGCACGGCCCTCGAAGGCGGCCTCCACCTCTCCGGCGGACTCCCCGATGGCGATCACGGCGCGCACCGGCGGCACGGTGTTCCCGAGCGCGTCGAGATCGAGTCCCTTGTTGCGCCCGCCGGCGATCAACACGACGGAGCCGAATCCCGCCACCGCGGCGAGGACCGACGCCGGGGTCGTGGCCTTCGAGTCGTCGTACCAAGCCACCCCGGCGCCCTCGCCGACCAACTGCACCCGGTGGGCGAGGGGCGCCGTGGCCCGGAGTGCCTCGGCGATCCCGTCCCAGCCGGCCCCGGCAGCCCGGGCGACGGCGGCCGCAGCGAGCGAGTTCGTGAGGTCGTGCGGCAGGGCACGGGGAAGCTCCGCCACGTCCAGAAAGGCTCCCACCTCGTCGGAGCAGAGCCGGTCGCCCTCCACGTGGTAGGCGGCCGCCGGGTCGTCGAGGGCGAAGCCGATCCGGCGCACGCCCGGCGCCAGCGTGGCGGCCGACGCAGCGACGACGGGATCACCGAGTGCGTAGACCGCCGTGTCCCCCGCCTGCTGCCTCGCCCAGACACGGGCCTTGGCCGCGGCATAGTGGCCAAGGCCCGGGTGCCAGTCGAGGTGATCCTCGGTCAGGTTCAACCAGCAGCTCACCCGGGGGTGGAAGCGGTCGGTGAACTGCAGCTGGAACGAGGAGACCTCTGCCACCACCACGGAGGCGCCCTCCCCGACCGCCTCGATCAGGGGCCGGCCGATGTTCCCGCCGGCGATGGAGTCCACCCCCGAGGCGCAGAGCATGGCGGTCACGAGCGTGGTGACGGTGGTCTTGCCGTTGGTCCCGGTGATCGCCACCAACCTCGGAGCCCCGCCGCTGTGCCCTTCGAGACCCCGGTGCCCTTCGAGACCCCGGTGCCCTTCGAGACCCCGGTGCGGATCGAGCCTCGAGCAGGCGAGCTCGATCTCGGAGAGCACCGGGCGACCGGCCCGGGCAGCCAGGTCGAACACGGGGTGCTCGACGGGGACGCCCGGGCTCGGCACGACCACGTCGGCCGAGGCGACGAGCTCGGCCAGACGATCGGGAGAGGGCCGTCCCACGAACTCGACCCCGAGCTCGCCGGCGGCGGCCTCCGACGCCGGATTGGGGCGGTCCTCCACGACGACCGCCTCCGCCCCCTGGGCGCGCGCCCAGGCGGCCACCGCCTTGCCGGTGACCCCGAAGCCCACCACCAGGTAGCGGCCGGCGCCGGTCAAGGGACACCCGGCCGGCCGAGAAAGTCGGCGTAGAAGATGCCGAGCCCGCCGGTGGTGAAGATGCCGGCCAGGATCCAGAAGCGGATGATGACAGTGGTCTCCGGCCAGCCGAGCAGCTCGAAGTGATGGTGGATCGGGGCCATCCTGAAGATCCGGCGCTGCGTCAGGCGGTAGCTGGCGATCTGGAGAATGACCGAGAGGGTCTCGATGACGAACAGGCCGCCGATGATCGGGAGCAACAGGTCGATGTTCAACAAGAGCGCGATGACCGCGACGGCCGCTCCTATGCCGAGGGAACCGGTATCCCCCATGAATATCCGTGCCGGGGCCGCGTTCCACCATAAGAACCCGGCGCAGGCCCCGAGCATCGCAGCGGCCATGACCGCCTCGTCGACCGAAGCCGGATTGCGGTAGATCACGTTGTGGCGGAACTGGTAAAAGCCGATGACCATGAACGCCGAGAACGTGAACGCCGACGAACCGGCGGCCAGACCGTCGAGGCCGTCGGTCAGGTTGACGGCGTTGGTCGACCCGATGATGATCACCACCGCCAGGATCACCCATCCGACCTTGCCGAGCTGCAGCCCAAAGGAGCTGTAGCGGGTGAAGGACAGGTGCGTGTCGACCTTCAGCGGGCCAACACAGATCAGCGCGAAGGCCAAGGCGACGACGAGCTGGAGGGCCATCTTCGCTCTTTTGTTCAACCCCAGGCTTCTCTGACGCGTGTTCTTGATGAAGTCATCGAGAAAGCCCACCACGGTGGCGCCCCCAATTGCAAGCATTCCGACGATGCCTCTGGTGGTGAACGTCGCCGAGATGTGGGCGAAGAGATACCCCGCAAAGCCGGCGATGATGATCGCCACGCCGCCCATCGTCGGCGTCCCCGCTTTGGAGAAATGACCCTTGGGGCCGTCTTCACGTATCTGCTGGCCGATCCCCCAGGTCCGCAACCAGGTGATCAGGATCGGAGTACCGAAGATCGACACCAGGAGCGCCATCCCGCTTGCGGCGAGCAGCGCGGTCACCGATCACCCCCGGCACCGGTCCTGGCACGCCCTCGTGAGGCCGAGATGCGTGCGAGCGCGGCGCGGGCCTCTTCGACGTCGTCGAAGGGCTCCACCCGGCTCCCGAAGTCCTGTCCCGTCTCGTGGCCCTTGCCGGCGATCACCACCATGTCCCCATCTTTGGCGAGTGACAGGGCCATCGTGATTGCGGCGCGGCGATCCGGCTCCCTGGTCAGCGGCCTCCCGTCGGCAGCGCCGGCGGCCACGTCGTCGATGATCGCCATCGGGTCCTCGGTGCGCGGGTTGTCCGAGGTGAGGATGGCCAGGTCGGCCAGGCGGGACGCGGCCTCGCCCATGGCCGGGCGCTTGCCGTGGTCCCGGTCTCCCCCCGCTCCGAAGACGACGATCAGGCGACCGGACGTGATCTCCCGGGCGGCCGAGAGCGCTTTGGCAAGGCCGTCAGGGGTGTGGGCGTAGTCGACCAGGACGGTGAAGTCCGCTCCGGCGTCGACCGCCTCGAACCGACCGCGCACCGAAGTGAGCGCACCCAGGCCCTCGGCGACGGTCAGCGGCGGGATCCCGAGCGCCCGGGAGGCGGTGGCGGCGGCGAGGGCGTTGGCGACGTTGAAGCGGCCCGGCAGGGCGAGGCTGACCGTGGCGCCTTCCCACCGGAACCGGCTGCCGCTGCTGGAGAGGGTGAGGCCGGAGGCATCGTCGAGGGAGTAGGTCTCGGTCGGGAGGCGCCCGCCGATCCGGGACAGCAGGCGGCGCCCGTAGGGATCGTCGGCGTTGACTACCGCCACGTCGACGAACCCGGGCTCGAAGAGTCGGGCCTTGGCCTCGAAATAGGCGTCCATCGTGACGTGGTAGTCGAGATGGTCCTGCGTCAGGTTGGTGAACACGCCGGCTGCGAAGTGCACCCCGTCGACCCGTCTCTGGTCGAGCGCGTGGGAGGACACCTCGATGGCCACCGCGTCCGTCCGGTTGCGGACGAGCTCCGCCAGCCGCGCCTGCAGGTCCGGCGCTTCGGGTGTGGTGCGCACGCCCGTGAGCGTGCCGAGGGTGCCGGCCGTCCAGCCGTGGGCGGCGAAGATCGCCGCCAGCAGGCTGACCGTCGTCGTCTTGCCGTTCGTCCCCGTCACGCCCACGACCCGAAGCGCCCGGGAGGGGTGGGCAAAGGAGGCATCGCAGAGAGGCCCGAGTGCGGCGCGCACGTCGGTGACGAGGACCTGGGGAACGTCGATGTCGAGGGGCCGCCGCACCACCAGGGCCACCGCCCCGGCGGAGACCGCGGCGTTGGCGAAGTCGTGCCCGTCGCTCGTCAGGCCGACCACGCAGGCAAAGAGCGTGCCGGGCCGGACCTCGCGTGAGTCCATGGCCACCGAGTCGACCTCGACGTCGGCGTCGTGAAGCACCTCCGCCAACAGGCCCCGGCCCCCGAGGTCCGCCTCGCGCAGGAGGTCATGGAGCCGCATCGTTAGCCCCCGGTGCGCGGGCTGGCGGCCCCCCGCGCCACGGAGACGGGCGCGTTCAAGCCGGGCAGGGGTGCGCCGCGCACCTCGCCGGCTCCGGTGGCATCGGCGGTGCTGATGATCGGGACGCCGGGAGCCGGGGGCTGCGGCTTCTGCGGCGGGATCTTCAGCTCCTGGAGGGCGTCGCGGGCAACGGTGGCAAACGTCGGCGCCGAGGCCGACGCCCCGTAGTCGACGGTGTCATCGATCATCACGAGGGCGGTGATGGCCGGCTTCTCGGAGGGTACGAACCCGGCGAAGCTGGCCACGTAGTGGCCCGCGATGTATCCGCCCTTGCTGTTGGGGACCTCCGCCGTTCCGGTCTTGCCGGCGACGGTATAGGGGTTGAGGTTGGCCGCGGTCCCGGTACCGACCGCCACCACCTGGTTGAGCATCGTCGTCATCTCAGCAGCCACTTTGGTCGAGACGATGCGGTGGCGGCGAGACGGCGGCGTCGGGTGGTCCAGGCCGTCTGCGTCGATGACGCCGTCGACCAGCTTGGGGGCCACGTACACCCCCCCGTTGGCGATGGTGTTGTAGGCGGCGAGCATCTGGATCGCCGTGACCCCGATGCCCTGGCCGAACGCCACGGTGGGCAGTGAGGTCCCCGACCAGTAGGTGGGGAGCAGTCCGGCGGACTCGCCGGGGAAGCCGATGTCGGTGCGGGAGCCCTCACCGTACGCATGGATGTACTTCAACAGGTCCTTGTGGCCGAGCCGCTGGGCGATCTGGATGGTCCCGATGTTGGAGGAGTTGGCCAGGATGGAGGTCACCGACCATCGCTGCGTCCCGTGCAGCTCGGCGTCGTGGAACGGCGTGCCGGCGACGTAGTACGTGTCCGGGATGGTGAAGACGTCGGCGGGCTTGATGACCCCCTGCTGCAGGGCGGCGGAGATCGTGATCAGCTTGTTGACCGACCCGGGCTCGTAGGTCTGCGTGAAGGCGCTGGCCGACGGGGCCTCCACCGGCTGCACCTGCGGCTTGATCTTCGTGGAGGCGGCCGACGCCGAGGCCGTCGTCGCCTTCGGTGAGGGGATGTTCACGGGCACGGCGGGCGTCGTGGCGGTGCCCGGCCCGGGCATCGTCAGGTTGGCATCTGCCAGGATCTCACCGGTTTTCGAGTCCATGAGCAGCACGATCCCGCTCTTCGCGCCGGCGGCCACGATAGCCCGCGCCAGGGCCTGCTCGGCGTCGTACTGGAGCGGCTCGTCGATGGAGAGGACCAGGTCGTTCCCGGGCACAGGCGCCCGGTACTCCTGCACGCCACCGGGGATCGGCCTCCCTTCGGGGTCGGTCTCCTCCACCAGCTTCCCGGCATGACCGGTCAGCAGGCTGTTGTACCGGTACTCGAGCCCGCCGAGCCCGGTGTCGTCGGTCCCGACCGTGCCGATCAGCGGCGACGCCAACTGACCGGCGGGGTAGATCCGCTTCGGCTCCTCGACGGTGGCGATCCCGGGCAGGTCGAGCTTCTTGACCCGGGCGGCCTCGGCGGTCGGCACGGTCCGGGCAAGGTAGACGAATCCGTTGTTCTCCGAAAGCTCGGACCGGAGCGTGGTCACCGGCACGCCGATGACCGGCGAAAGCGCCCGGGCATCGGAGTCGACGTTCGTGGCACCCACCATGTGAGGGTCGGCGTAGATCGTGGGCAGCATGACGGACATCGCCATCTCGTCGCCGTTACGGTCGAGGATCCCGCCCCGTTCGCCGGGAAGGGCCACCGTCGAGGTCCACTCGGACTTGCCGACGGCCAGGTACTGCTTGGCGTCGACGCCCTGGATCAGGGTCAGCTTCACCACGATGGCGCCGAAGGCGAGCACGATCGCCGTGAGAAGCCCGAAGGCCCGCGTGCGACCCCGCCTGCCGAGGCCGAAGCGCCGCGCCCTGGCGGGCCGGACGGGGCGTGGTTCGTAACGCAGGTCGGCGCCCGGTTTCCGCGGTGCCGGCCCTCCGGATTCGGGAGCCGGGTCTCGGCGCATGCGCGGGTCGCCCTCGAACCACGAGTCGGCGTCGATTTCCACGTCACGGTCGAACCACGGGTCGCGGTCCCAACGGGGGGGATACCCCGCGCCGGCGCCCGGGCGCTGCGTGCCTGAACCCCTCTGCTTGCCTGAGCTTCTCTGCGGCGTGCGCCTCACGGGCTGCCCGCCAGGTCCGCCTTGATCGCCGGCCAGTTGGCGTCACCCTGGGGGGCGGGAACGACTCCCCCTCCCGGCTCCGGGCCGCCGTGCAGCCTCGGTGCGCCGGTACTGACCGACCCGGACCTCGGGGAGAGATAGCTCACCGAGTTCGGCTGGCGCATGCCCAACTTGCCCTCGGCGGTGGAGATGATCTGCTGTGGCGAGGAGAGCTGTGCGACCTGAAGCCGGAGCTGCTGGTACTGGGCCTGCTCCTGCGCCACCCGGGTGTTCAGGTCGTCGAGGCGGAACTGCCGTTGGGCCATCACGACGTGGAGGTAGACGAGGCCGAACGCCACGGCGAGCACCACGCTGCTGGCGGCGAGGAACAAGAACCGGGCGCTCGGCCGCCCCCGACGCTTCGGCTCGACCACCCGGAGGTGCCCAGTACCTCCGGGGGTCGAGCGCTCGTCCCCCCAGCGCTCCCCGGCCGGGACGGCCTGGGCGGCTTGAGGGGCGATTGCCGGCTCGGATGGAGCGGAGTGGGAGGCCGGAATGGGCTCGGTCATGGGGTCCTCCGCTCGTCCGAGGTGATCTGGTCTTCGTCTGTTGTCCGGGTGTCGGCGGCGAGCCGCTCGGCCGCCCGCAGCCGGGCGCTCTCGGATCGTGGGTTGGCGGCCACCTCTGCAGGCCCCGGCTGACGGGCACGCCGGCCCAGCAGTCGGACCAGCGGCACCGCGCCACACACGCAGGGCAGGCCGGGCGGGCAGGTGCAGCCGCCCGTCTCGGCGACCCGCAGGCGGTCCTTCACGATGCGGTCCTCGCCCGAGTGGTACGCGAGCACCACGATCCGCCCGCCCGGCGAGAGCCTGGCGATGGCCTCGTCCAGCGCCCCGGGGAGGATGTCCAGTTCGGCGTTGACGGCGATCCGAAGCGCCTGGAAGACCCGACGGGCGGGATGCCCTCCGTGGCGGCGGGCCGCGGCCGGGATGGCGTCGCGCACGACGGAAGCCAGTTGGGCGGTGGTGAGCACCGGCCGGTCGGCGACCAGGGCGCGGACGATGCGGCGAGCGAAGCGCCCCTCCCCGTTCTCCGTCAGGAGGCGGACGAGGTCGCGCTCGGCCATGGTGTTGACGAGCTCCGCTGCCGTCGGGCCGGAATCGGGGTCCATCCGCATGTCGAGGGGCGCGTCCCCCCAGTAGCTGAAGCCGCGTTCGGTCCGGTCGAGCTGCGGAGAGCTCACCCCGAGGTCGAACAGGGCCCCGGACAACGACGGCGAGCCGAGCCCGTCGAGCACCTCGGCGAGGGCGTCGAAGCGGGCCCGTACCACCAAGGCGCGGTCACCGAAGCGTGCCAGACGCGCGGTCGCCGCGGTCACGGCGTCGGGATCCCGATCCAGCCCGACGATCCGCAGTCCCGGGGCGGCGTCGAGGAGGGCGGCCGCGTGCCCGCCACCACCGACCGTGGCGTCGAGGACCACCCCGGGCGGGACGGGGGCGAGGAGGTCGACCACCTCGGTCGCCATGACCGGGAAGTGTGCAAATGGGACCTGGCTCATCAGCGGCCCCTCGACCGGCCTGCCGTCGGGATTTCTCCCCGATCGGACCGAGCGGAAGCGGGCGGAGAAGGGGACTTCCACCCTGCCGGTCGAGAGGCTGCAGAGGAGCCGGGTACCCCCGGGTCCGCACTCGGGACAAAGGTCATCGTGATTCAGGCGCACCGGGCGAAGGGGGGCTTGCGAGAGCCTCGGCGCGCCACCGGTCATCCTTCCACCGGTGCCCCGCCTGAAGGCGTCGGTGGGTGGGTGCGCCGGCCCGGATCGGCGAGCAGCTCCTGATAGGGGTCGATCTGCTCCTCCCACCGCTCGGGGTTCCACAGCTCGATGCGATCCATGCTCCCGGTGACCAGCACTGGTGAGTCGAGCTCCAGTCCGGCGTACTCGCGCAGCCGGGCGGGGATCATGACCCGCCCCTGCGCGTCGATCTTCTCCTCCGAGGACGTCGCCGACCACATCCGGGCGAAGTTCCGATCCTCGGTGCTCAGGTCCTGCCGGCGCCGAATCTCCTCGAACTGCAGGTCGAACTCGTCGGGGGTCCACAGCGCGAGGCAGCGCCCATCGTGGGCGGTGACGAACACGGTCGCGTCGAAGTCCGCTCGAAAGCGGGCCGGAAGGATCACCCGCCCCTTCGAATCCAGGGAGTGGTCGTACCTCCCGAAGAACCTCGACGCCACTGGCCAACTCCGCTCCCGTGGAGTTCGAGGGCCCCTCCCCTTCCCTCCACCAGACTCCAAATTACTCCCTATGCCCCCACATCGTCAACGTTATCGCTCATCACGCCCCACTTTTGGGTGTCGAGGCGGCACGGCCGGCGGGCGAGGCCGGTGCCGACGGGCGAGTCGGGTGCCCGGCGTGCGGCCACAGCGGCCCCGGCCAGGAGGCGCGCCGGTGACGACTTCCGAACGAACGACGCAGCCGGTGAGACGTTTTGCCCACCTCTTGCTCACCCGAACGCACCCACGAGGAGCGCCCCGGTTCAGCCCGCCCGCTGCACCTCGGTTACCAACGCATCCCTGAGGTCCGCCGCAAGCCCGACGCCGACCCCGGCGGCCGCCTCGCCGAGGTCCGCCTCGGCCTCGGGGCGGAGACCGGGCGCCAGCGCGAACAGGTCCAGGAGCGCCGCAGGTCGCCAGCGAAGGAGCGCGGCCGTCTGGAACAACACGCCGCGACGGGTGCGGCGCTGCGAGACCCCGACGACTTTGCGCCCGTTGACCGTCACCTCCCCCGGCCCGAGTCCGGCGAAGCAGATCATCGGTGACCACCGGGTCGAGAGCATCGGCCCTTGCCACGCTTGGGGTTCTCCGCCGGTCACGGCCGCCAGGGCGCCCGCCCAGGCCTCGCCGAGCCACCAGCCGCCGCGGCTCACGTCACTCGTCCAGAGTGGATCGCCGACCGGAATGAGCACGTCGACCCAGAGCACCTCTCCCGGGCCCACGAGGACGGCGCCACCCCCGCTCCGCCGGCGGACAACCTCCACGCCGGCGGCGGCCGCCGCCTGCGTGTCGACCTGGCTGTCCGGTTGCGAGCTCCCGAGCACCAGGGCAGCCCGATCGGCCTCGACCACACGGATGGTGCGCCCCATCGGCTCGGCCTCTGGCCCGGGCCCCGGGCCGCTCACGAGGTCGGCGGCTTCGGCATGGACCGCCCCGGCCGGCCCTCGCACCCGCTCCACCCGCCAGTCGCGCCGATGGCCCGCCGCAGCGGCCGGCG
>WQVT01000009.1 GCA_009785715.1 Acidimicrobiaceae bacterium
CAAGATCTGGTCGGCTGGGCCACCGGCGAAGAGCTGACCAATGCCATACAGACGGCCAAGAGCACGAGCACGGATGCCGTGAAGACTGCGCTCCAGCACCAGCACGTTGCCCTCATGGGATGGAGCTGGGCCCGCACGCCGCAGAACTACGCAATTCTCAGCTCGTACCACAGCGTCATGGCGATCTGGACACCCAAGGGCCAGCTGAAGGTCTACAAGGCTTCGTAGACCCCGGCGGGGGGCGGTGGGGAACACCCCTGCCGCCCCCGGGGCCGATTTGCTCGGCAGTCAGCTTTGAAATAATCGCGCCATGGACGAGACCTGGAGGGCGGACGCAGAGCAGATCCTGGACGAGCTCCAAGAGAAGGTGTCGGCGCGTGATCTCTCGGCCTTGCTCGAGTTCTTCGAGGATCCAGCGGTCCTGGTCGGGGTCGCCGGCGACGGACGCACGCGCGATGGGCGCCGGGACTACCTGACCGCCATCACGGCGCAAGCGGCTGATGTCCGTTGGGACTGGAACGAGACGGTCCTGTTCTACGAAAGCGACGGCGCACTCGGGTTTGCCGCTTTCGGAGAGTTCGTGCTGACGGACGAGGCCCGGGAGTTGCGCGCGCCGATGCGCGGAACCTTCTTCGCGGTGAGGGCGAGCGACGGCTGGCGCCTGCGACAGTTCCACGGATCGATACCGCAGGTTCCGAGCTGAACGGCGAGCTCGAGGTCGGATGGGGTTCGTCAGACTGGAAGGTTGGAACCATATACCAGCCGGCTATGGAGCCAGCTTTGACCTGTCGGCGGCTCCGCTCTGGCTCCGCGTTTGGTTCCATTGCCCAGTGATCGATCGGTTCTCCTACCCCGTAGCCGTTCGTCAGGGTTACGCGACGCTTCATCCACAGCCCGGGACGACGACAGCGGACCGTGGTCCAGTTCCAAAGGGGTGGCGAGTTGCCGAGGTTCCCTTGTAGGGGCCCTCCGACGTACGGCTTAACCGCAGCCTAAAAACTCTGGTCAGAGGCTTAAGTGACGGTGAGTTGGCCTGTAGGCGGGATTCTGTCCACCGGCCCGTTTCCGGGATCCGGATGGGTGGCCATCCATCTGAGCGGTCTACCTGGGGACCTGAGCCGGGCCGGCCGTCCCACGTTTGACCTTGCTCCGGGTGGGGTTTACCGAGCCGCCCGGGTCGCCCCGGGCGCTGGTGCGCTCTTACCGCACCGTTTCACCCTTACCTGTGACCCCCGGGAGAACCCGAGGGCCCATCGGCGGTCTGCTTTCTGTGGCACTTTCCTGCGAGTCACCTCGACTGGCCGTTAGCCAGCACCCTGCCCTGCGGAGTCCCGACCTTCCTCGACCGGGTCAATGCCCGGCCGCGGCCACCCGGCCAACTCACCGTCACGCCCAGTGTGCCAGAACGACGCTTGCGAGCAGTGGCCGTCCATGTGAGCAGTTGCCGTCCATGTGAGCAGGAAGGGGTCAAACGGCGTAGGTTTCGCGTCACATGTCACGAAATCGCTCACAAAGCCAGCGCCAGCCCCCGCCAGCACCCGCCAGCCTGCCAGCCCCCGCCAGCCCCCCGCCCCCACCCGGGCAGCCGAGTTGGCCCCCGACAGGGTGGGAGCGACGATGACGGGGAAGGATGCCCCCATGGCCCCCAAACAGGAGACCGTCGAGATCGCCGGCCGGACCCTGCGGCTGTCCAACCTGGAAAAGCCCCTCTGGCCCGCCCATCCCCCCGACTCGAGCGCCTTCACCAAGGGCCAGATGATCGACTACTACACCCGCATCGCCCCGGTGATGATCCCCCACCTCGCCGGCCGGGCGATCACGCTGCGCCGCTGGCCCGACGGGGTGGAGAGCCACTCGTTCTTCGAGAAGAACTGCCCCTCCCACCGGCCCGACTGGCTTGCCACCGTCGCCATGGGCGACGTCGACTACTGCAGGGTGGAGGAGCCCGCCGCCCTCGCCTGGACGGCCAACCTGGCCTCGGTGGAGCTGCATCCGACGCTGGCCCGGCTCCCCGACCTCGAGGCGCCCACGGCCGTGGTGTTCGACCTCGACCCCGGAGAGCCGGCGGACATCCTGACGTGCGCGACCGTCGCCCTGCTGATCCGTGACGTCCTCGACCGCTTCGAACTCACCGGCTTCATCAAGAGCTCGGGGAGCAAGGGGTTGCAGCTCTACGTGCCCGTCGGCCCGCACGTGGGCTACGAGCGCACGCGCACCTTTGCCCACGTCGTTGCCCGCCTGCTCGAACGGAGCCATCCCGACCTGGTCGTCACGACCCAGGAACGGGCCGTCCGCAAGGGCAAGGTGCTGATCGACTGGGGACAGAACGCCCCCTCGAAGACGACGGTCTGCGTCTACTCCATGCGGCCGTGGGCGCAGCCGAGCGTGTCGACCCCGCTCCACTGGGAGGAGGTCGAGGCGGCCGAGAAGACCGGCGACAGAGACCGGTTGCGCTTCGGCCCCGACGAGGTGCTCGCCCGGGTCGAGCGGGAAGGCGACCTGTTGGCGGGCGTGCTGGCGGGGGAGGGGGACCTGCCCGACCTCGGTGACAACGAAGTGGGCAAAGGTCGTCGGTGAGCCGCAGGCAGGCCGACCAACAGAACTCCGTGACCGAAGGTTTCAGAACTGCAGCGCCGACAGCTCCGGGTACCACTCCCGGGCCCGTGCGACTGCCCGTTGCCAACGCTCGCGCGTCTCGTTTTCCCGCGGCTCTATGACCTCCCTGGGCGACCAGGCTTCGGCGACGTCGTCGAGCCCGCTCCAGGTCCCCACCGCGATCCCCGCCAGGTAGCCGGCTCCGAGCGTGGTCGCCTCCCGCTCGGGCGACACCTCGATCGGGCGGCGACAGGCGTCGGCCAGGGCCTGGAGGAAGACGCCGTTCGTGCTCATGCCGCCGTCGACCCGGAGATGGTCGAGGGCGAGCCCGCTCTCCGCCTCGACCGCCTCCAGCAGGTCGGCGCCCTCGTGGGCGATCCCCTCCAGCACCGCCCGGGTGACCTGCGCCCGACCGCTGCCGCGTGAGAGGCCGATCAGGAGCCCGCGGGCCCCGAAGTCCCACGACGGCGTCCCGAAGCCGAGCATGGCGGGGACCATCACCACGCCCTCGGTGTCCTCGCATGCGGCGGCGACGGCCGCCGACTCGTCGGCGTTGGCCAGGATCCCGAGGTCCTCGACCAGCCAGTCCACCGCCGAGCCGGCCGAGAGCATGATTGCCTCGAGACCCCAGGTGACCGAACCTCCCTGGCGCCAGGCCACGACCGGGATGCAGCCGTGGGGACCGCGTGCCGCCTCGGTCGGCCCGCTGCCGCCGATGCAGAGATCGAGCATGCCGCCCGTGCCGAACGTCGCCTTGCCGAGCCCGGGCCGGGTACAGCCCTGGCCGATGAGCGACGCCTGCTGGTCACCGATCAGTCCGGCGAGCGCCGGCCCACCCGGGAGCGCGGTGGCCGGCCCGAGGGGCCCGATCGAGTCGACGATCCGGGGCAGGGCGGCGGCCGGGATCCGGAGGCGTTCGGCCAGATCGAGGTCCCAGTTCGACCCGTCCAGCTGCAAGAGGCCGGTGACCCCGGCGTTGCTGGCGTCGGTGACGTGCAGCGCTCCCTCGGTGAGCTGCCAGGCCATCCAACACTCCACCGTTCCGACCCGGGTCGATGCGGATCGATCGGGGTCGTGGTTGTCGAGGAGCCAGGTCCACTTGAGCGCGGTCTCGCTCGGGCCGAGACGGATCCCCTCGGGCTGCAGTTCGAGACAGGTCCCGGCCGTGCGCAGGTCCTGCCAGCCGATCCCCGGGCCGAGCGGCTTGCCCGAGGTGGCGTCCCAGGCGACGGCGGAGGCCCGCTGGGCCGTGACGCCCACGGCGTCGACGGGGCCGGCGTCTGCGAGCGTGGCCCGGGCCGCCCCGAGTGCCGCCTCGGACATCGCCGCCGGGTCGAACTCGACCAGCCCCGGGAACGGGACGGTCGGCGGCAGCGGCTGCTGGTGGATGTGCTCGACGGTCCCGTCGGGCCGGACCACGCCCGCCCGCACGCTGCTCGTCCCCACGTCGATGACGAGGATGCTCATGTCACGCCCTTCCGCCGTCGCTCCAGGTCTCCGGACAATGCGGTCGCAGTGCCCGGGTACGTGCCGAGGTGATGCCGAGGCAGTCTAAGGGCAGGCCCGCCGGCGGATGCCTGCCCGGGCGCCGATTCCGATGGGGCCAGGGCGCCGCTCGTCCGGATCGGATACCCCTGGCGGCCTGCCGCTCAGCGTGCCATGCTTGCCACTCTGAGCACCAGCGCGGCTTCCGACCCACCTCTGGACACCCGCACGAAGCTAAGCAAAGATAGGCGCGCCGTGAGTATGCCCGTGGAGTTCAAGAAGGTACCGAGTTGGAAGCTCCGGGCAGCCTGCCGCGGTGTCGAGGCCGAAATCTTCTACCCGATCACCGATGAAGAGGCCGAGGATGCCAAAGCGGTGTGCATGACCTGCAGCGTTCGGGAGCCGTGCCTCGAATGGGCACTGGCCAACCGGGAGCGCGACGGGGTCTGGGGTGGCGCCACCGAGCGGGAGCGCCGCCGGATGGTCCGCCAGCGTCGACGTAGCGCCTGAGCATGCCCCCCGAACGCGTTCCGGGTCGGCCCGGGGCGCCGGAGCCGCCGGAGGCGGAGCCGTTCGCTTGGTCCGCCGTTCTCTCCCGCCTGACGGGCGGCCACGACCTCACGGTCGACGAGGCCAGGGCCGCCATGGCCGTCGTCTTCGAGGGGGAGGCCACCGCCGCCCAGCTCGCCGCCTTCATCTTCGGCCTCCGTTGCAAGGGGGAGACCGTCGAGGAGATGACCGGGATGGTGGAGGCCATGCTGGCTGCGGCCACGCCCGTGCCCGTGCCCCCGGAGCTTCGCGCCCGGCTCATCGACACCTGTGGCACCGGGGGCGATCGGAGCGGCACGATCAACATCTCCACGATCGCGGCGCTGGTCGTCGCCGGCGCCGGCGTGCCCGTCTGCAAGCACGGCGGGCGTGCGGCCTCGTCCCGAGCGGGCTCCGCCGACGTTCTCGAGGCACTGGGCGTCGCCATCGACCTCGGGCCCGAGGGGGTGCTGCGCTGCATCGAGGAGGCCGGCATCGGGTTCTGCTTCGCCCCCCGCTACCACCCGGCCATGCGTCACGCCGTCCCCGTGCGGCGCGAGATCGGTGTGCCCACCGCCTTCAACTTCCTCGGCCCCCTCGCAAATCCGGCCAGGGTCACCCGCCAGATGGTCGGGGTCGGCGACCCGGCCATGGCCGAGCGCATGTGCCAGGTGCTCGTCGCCGGTGGAGCGGTCGACGTGGCCGTCGTCTACGGCTCGGACGGGCTCGACGAGTTGACCACCACGGGCCCGTCCACCCTGGTCCGGTGGGGGGCCGGGGACGGCGGCCCGGTGACGACCGTGGTGGATCCCGAGGCGCACGGCCTCGCCCCGGCCGACCCGGCGGAGCTGAAGGGGGGCGACGCGCCGGTCAACGCCGCCTACGCACGACGGGTCCTGGAGGGACGGCGCGGGCCCCACCGGGACATCGTGTTGCTGAATGCGGCGGCCGCCCTGCTCGTCGGTGGTCGCGCCCGGGACCTCACCGAGGGGCTCGAGGTGGCGGCCGAGTCGATCGACGGCGGGGGCGCCGCCCTCGCCCTCGAGCGGCTGATTGCCACGTCCCAGATGGCCCGGAACGCCTGAGCGTTGATGTTGCCCCGCGTGGCTCAGGAGGCACCGAGGTCCCAGATCGCCTCCAGGTCGTGGCGGCTGTAGGCCTGGAACGCAATCAGGGTCCGGGTGTTCGTGATCCCCGGCAACGAGAAGATCCGCCGGGTGACGACGTCCGCCAGCTGCTCCTGTTGACGGACGCGGACGACCGCCACCAGGTCGGCCTCGCCGGCAACCGAGTACACCTCGGCTACCCCGTCGATATCGGCGAGCTCGCTCAGCAGGTCGGCGACCCGGCTCGGCTCGGCGTTGATGAGGACGAAGCCGGTGACCATGCCCGAAGGGTAGTGCCGCCGCCCACCCATAGCGGCCGTCGGTAGCATCGATTGATGGCCCCGGATGTGCCCGAGGATCAGGACCCTGCTCCCGATCTTGTGACGCGCGCCGTGGACCATGGCCTGCTGCGTCCGGCCCTGGAGCTGGCGGTCCTGGTGGCCCGGAACGGCGCCGACGAGCGGCCACCGATCCCGCCGCCGGGCCCGCTGCGCCCACTGCTCCGCCACACCAGGTGGACCCCGCGGGCGCGTATGAGCGTGGCCCGGACGATCGAAGCCGACGACGAGTTCCGGATGCGGGTCGCCGAGAAGGCGGAGAAGCTCGACGCCGACCACCTCGACGACGCCTCCCGGTTGTGGCTGGTCCGACCCGAGGGTTGGCGGGAGGAGCTCGCCGAAGCGGTGAACGAGCGCGACGCCGAGGAGGACGAGCGCCGAGCCGATCGCGACGAGCGAAAGGCCCAGCGGCAGCTCGTCGAGGTGAGCGCCGAGCTGGATCGACGCCGTGAGGAGGCCGAGGTGGCCATCCGGCGTGCGGCGGACCTCGAGACCGAGCTCGGCGAGGCCCGACGCGAGAGGCGGGAGACGTTGGCTCGGGCCGAAGCGCTCGGCGAGCAGCTGGCCACCGCGCAGACCGAGGCCGAGCGCTGGAGGAAGTCGGCCGAGGAGGCGGCGTGTCTCGTCGACGAGCATCGCCGGGCACTGGAGGAGGCCAGGCGGGAGGCCACCGCCCTCGAGGAGGAGGAGCGCCGGCTACGCGAGCGGATCGCCGGGCTGGAGTTCGAGCTGGCCGACGCCGAGGCCCGCCAGGAAGCCGACCAGACCGCCACCGCCGACCTGCGCCAGAGCGTCGCACGTGCGGTCGGCGAAGCCGCCTCGGCGGCGGCCGCCCTGGGCGAGGCGCTGGCCGGCGCCGCACGCAGCATCGTCGAGCGCGCGTCGCTCCCCGCGGATTCCCCCGAGCCCCCGTCCCGGCCCGCCCCGGAACCGACCGATGGCGTGGCGGACTCGGGGGTGGCGGAGAGCCCCGCGCCCCCCGTCAAGCCCGTCGTGAAACGAACGTCGGAGAGGACCACCGAGCTTCGGCGCCAGCCTCTGCCGCTTCCACCGGCCGTTTTTGATGACTCCCCGGAGGCGGCCGAGCACCTCGTGCGGAGCGGCGTCCTCCTCCTCGTGGACGGCTACAACGTCTCGCTCTTCGCCTGGCGCGAGCTCCCCCTGCCGGCCCAGCGCCACCGGCTGACCGCCTCGCTCGCGGAGCTGGCGTTTCGGACCGGGGCCTCCATCCGGGTCATCTTCGACGGCGACGAGCAGGTGGCGTACCCCGAGTGGGGCGGAGGGGCGCGCAACCCGGTGCGGGTGCTGTTCTCGACCCCGGGCGTCAAGGCCGACGAGGTGATCATCTCTGCCGTCGACGAGCACCCGCCCGACCGTCCCGTCGTCGTCGCCACCAACGACCGCGAGGTGCAGGACGAGGTCCGCCGGCGGGGCGCCAACGTCATCACCACCCCACAGCTGCTCGGCCTGCTCCGCCGGGCCGGCGTGCGCTGAGGTCGTCCTTTGACGTCATTGTCACACCCCCCGGCGATCATGATCCCCATGACCCAGGTGACGTCCATGACCATCAGCTGCGACGACTGCACCATGCAGGACACCCCGGCCTGCGAGGGATGTGTGGTGACCTTCCTCTGCGACCGGGAGCCCGCGGATGCGGTCGTCATCGACGCCGACGAGGTTCGTGCGATGCGGATGCTCGGCCGCGCCGGCCTGACGCCGCCGCTACGGCACCGGCGCCGGCGAGCGTTTGTCCCGTGACCTCGCCTCCCGGTCCATGACGTTCGGGATGCCGTGACCGCCGGCGAGACCGACGACCTCGTCGGGGTGCTGCGGTCGGTCGGTGCCGCCGCCGGCCTGGACGCGCTCGGCGTCGCGTCGGCCGAGCCGTTCGACGACGTCCGGGAGGTGCTCGAGGATCGGGCCGCCCGAGGGCTGGCCGGCGGGATGCAGTTCACCTACCGCAACCCGGCCCGCTCGACCGATCCCCGCCGGACCCTCGCCGGCGCCCGGTCGCTCGTGGTCGGCGCCCGTCGATACGAACGAGGAGAGGCGGATTCCACCGGCCCGGTTGAGAAGGGCTACGAGGTGCCTGCCCGCGTGGCACGCTCGGCCCGCTCCGATCACTACGCGGCGCTGCGGTCCGGATTGACGGCGGTCTCCAGGGAGCTTCGCGACCGGGGCTGGCGGACCGTGGTCCTCGCCGATGACAACGCACTCGTCGATCGCGCCGCGGCCTGGCGTGCCGGCATCGGCTGGTACGGCAAGAACACCAACATCCTGATCCCCGGCGCCGGCTCGTGGTTCGTCCTCGGCAGCGTCGTCACCGACGCCGAACTGGCTCCGGACCGGCCGGTCGAGGAGGGGTGCGGGTCCTGCCGGCGCTGCCTCCCCGCCTGTCCCACGGGGGCGCTCGTGAGCCCCGGCGTGCTCGATGCCCGCCGGTGCCTGGCGTGGCTGGCCCAGGCCCCGGGGGTGTTCCCGACGGAATACCGGGTGGCCCTCGGCGACCGGCTCTACGGCTGCGACGACTGTCAGGAGGTGTGCCCGGTCAACCGACGCCACACCCGTCGCCGGCCGCCGGCCCCGGCCGAGGGCGATTCCGTGGCGGCGGTGGATGCGCTCGACCTCCTCCGATCCGACGATGCCACGCTGCTCGCACGCCACGGCCGCTGGTACCTGGCGCGCCGGGAGGTGCGGTGGCTGCGGCGCAACGCGCTGCTCGTCCTCGGGAACGCGGCCGACCCGGGTCAACCGGCGGTCGTCGAAGCCCTCCGTGCCGCGCTCCGCGATCCCGATCCCGCCGTGCGTGGTCCAGCCGTCTGGAGCGCCGCCCGCCTCGGCCTGGCCGGGCTGCTTCCCACCACCGACCCCGATCCCGAGGTGCGTGCCGAGCTCGCCGGCGCCGCAGCCGTCCCGGTTCGGGGGCGGGGCGGCTGAGCGGGTACCGGACATCGCGGGCCTGCTCCGGTACCGTTAGATCGTCTCGACCAGATCGATTCGACGCCGCTGACCGCTCCGCCTCTCGACCTTGCGCCACCTCCTCGTCACCAACGACTTCCCCCCCAAGATCGGCGGCATTCAGTCGTATCTCTGGGAGTTGTGGCGTCGGCTCCCGCCCGACGAGGTGACGGTGCTGACGACGCCCTACCGGGATGCCGACCTCTTCGACGTGCGCCAGCCGTTTGCCATCCACCGGACCCGAGAGCCGATCCTCCTTCCCAACCCGGTGCTCGGCCGCCACGTGCGGGCGCTGGCCGCAGAGACCGGGGCCAAGGCCGTCGTCCTCGATCCGGCCCTGCCGATCGGACTGCTCGGCCCGACCCTCGGGCTCCCCTACGCCCTGGTGCTCCACGGGGCCGAGATCACCGTGCCGGGCCGGCTTCCTGCCTCCCGCCAGGTCCTGACCCGGGTTATCCGCCGGGCGTCGCTTCTGATCGCGGCCGGAACCTACCCTGAGGAGGAGGCCCGCCGGGCCGTGGATGACGACGCGGGCATGCCGCCGGTCGTCCAGGTCCCGCCCGGCGTCGACACGTCCCGGTTCGTGCCGCTCCCCGCGATCGACCGGATCGCCACCCGGGCCCGCCTCGGCCTGCCGGTATCGGGGCCGCTGGTCCTCTCCGTCAGCCGGCTCGTCCCGCGCAAGGGAATGGACGTGCTGATCGACGCCGCGGCCGGCCTGGCGAAGACCCATCCGGACCTCCTCGTCGCCATCGCCGGCACCGGGCGTGACCGCAGCCGGCTCGAGCACCTGATCCGCAAGACGGGGGCGCCGGTACGCCTGCTCGGCGAAGTGCCCGACTCCGACCTCCCCTCCCTCTACGCCTGCGCCGACCTGTTCACCCTGTGCTGTCGCACCCGTTGGGGAGGGCTCGAGCAGGAGGGATTCGGCATCGTCTTCCTCGAGGCCGCCGCAGCGGGGGTGGCGTCGGTGGCCGGCGCGAGCGGCGGGGCGGCGGACGCGGTGGTGGACGGCGAGACGGGTCTGGTCGTTGCCGACCCGGGCGACCCCCGCGCCCTGGAGGCGGCCCTGCGCCGGTTGCTCGACTCGCCGGACCTTGCCCGACGCCAGGGCCTCGAGGCCCGCCGACGGGTCGAGGCCGAATTCGGCTATGACCTCCTGGCTACCCGGCTCGGCAAGGCGCTGAAAGGATTGGCGGACGCCAAGGCCACTCCCTGAGCTGGCCGGTTCTCGAGTTGGCAGGGCTACGGTGAGTTCCGTTTTGCCGGAAGGAGGAGCACAGGTGGAAGAACAGGTCGCCGAGCAGATGGTGATCCGGGCGACCCCGCGCCAGTGCCTCGACGTCTTGATCGCATTCGAGGAGTACCCGGAGTGGGCGGCCGACATCAAGGCCGTCACGGTGGACGGGCGCGACGCCGAGGGCCGGGCGGAGCGGGTCACCTTTCGCGCCGCCGCCTTTGGCCGCTCGACGTCCTACACCCTGCATTACGACTACAGCGAATGGCCCGACGTGCTCTCCTGGGTCCAGACCGACGGCGACCTCACGAAGCGCCTGGACGGCTCCTATCAGCTGTTCTCTGCCGGCGAGGACGGAACGGAGATCATCTACCGGCTCACGGTCGAGCTGAAGGTGCCCCTACCGGGTTTCGTGAAGCGTCGGGCGGAGGGCCGGATCATGGGCACCGCGCTGCGCGAGCTCAAGGCCCGGGTCGAGGAGGGCTGACCGCGCAGGCGGCATCGCCGATCGCTTTGCGTGATATTGACCCCTATGCTGCGGCGCATGACCGTTTGGGATACCAACATCGCCGCGCTCGACGGCTCGCCATTCGACCTGAGCAGCCTCTCCGGTGAGGCCGTTCTCGTGGTCAACGTGGCCTCCAGGTGCGGGCTCACCCCGCAGTACGAGGGCCTCGAATCGCTCCAGAAGCGCTTCGGGGACAAGGGCTTCACCGTCCTCGGGGTCCCCTGCAACCAGTTCGGGGGCCAGGAGCCCGGCACGCCGGAGGAGATCCAGGCCTTCTGCTCGACCACCTATGGCGCCACGTTCCCGTTGACGGAGAAGGTCGAGGTCAACGGCGAGAACCGCCACCCCCTCTACCAGCAACTCACCGCCGTGCCCGACGCAGCGGGTGAAGCCGGCGACGTGCAGTGGAACTTCGAGAAGTTCCTGGTGTCCCCCGAAGGCGAGATCGTCCGGCGCTTCCGGCCGAGAACCGAGCCGGAGTCCGAAGAAGTGGTCGGAGCGATCACCTCGCTGCTCCCGGCCTGATCCGGGCGCTGCGGCCAACCGTCATCGAGGATCCGGCGGATCCCCGCCTCGACGGCTATCGGTTCCTGCGTGACCCGGCCCGGCGTCGCCGGATCGAACGGGACAGGGAGATCTTCGTCGTCGAAGGGCTGGCCGTTCTGGAGGCGCTTCTCTCCTCGCCCTACCGCCTCCGCTCGGCGCTCGTCTCGCCCGCACGGGCGGAGGCCGCGGCGGTCCTGCTGGCCGGCGTCGACGCGCCCCTGTACGTGGCGCCGCCGGAGGTACTCGCCGAGGTGGCCGGGTTCGCGGTCCACCGCGGGGTCGTGGGGCTTGGCGAGCGCCGGCCCTTCCCCGACCCCTGGGCGCTGGTGGCCGCGACCGACCTGGCGGTCATCGTCGAGGGGGTCAACGACCATGAGAACCTGGGAGCGCTGTACCGCAACGCCGCAGCCTTCGGGGTAGGCGCCGTTCTCCTCGATCCGACGACGGCGGATCCCCTCTACCGGCGGTGCCTGCGGGTGTCGATGGGGCACGCCCTCCGGGTGCCCACCGCCCGCGTCCCGTGGCCGGAGGCACTCGACCGGCTGCGTGGCGAGGGCTGGGCCGTGCTCGCCCTCACGCCCGACCCCGCGGCGGAGGACCTCCGGACGGCGGCCGCCGGGCTCGCCGGGGCACGCCGGGTCGCCCTGGTGGTCGGTGCGGAGGGGCCGGGCCTGTCCGCCGCTGCCCTGGCCGCCGCCGGGCGGAAGGTCCGCATTCCCATGGCGGCGTCGGTCGATTCGCTGAACGTGGCCACGGCGATGGCGGTCGCCCTGTACGTGGTGGCGCCGCTGGTACGGTCCGCGCCCAGATGACGGCGAACGAGGAAACCCTCCGCATCGGGGTGGACATCGGGGGCACGAAGGCGCTGGGGGTCCGCCTCGGGCACCAGGGCGAGGTGCTCGGCGAGCTTCAGCTGCCGACGCCGGATCGAACCGGAGAGGTCGTCGACGTGATCCGCCACCTCGTGGAATCACTCGCCGGACCGGCGGAATCGCCGAGCTCCATCGGGGTCGGCGTCCCGGCACTGGTGGACGGTGCCGGGGTGCTGCGCTTCTCCCCACACCTTCCCCGGCTGGTCGGTCTGGGTCTGGAGTCGGAGCTGCGTCGCATCTGGCCCGGCGCGGCCGTGTGGTCGGGCAACGACGCCACTGCCGCCGGCTGGGCCGAGCACGCCATCGGGGCGGGCAGGGGGGTCGACGAGATGCTGATGGTGACCCTCGGAACCGGCATCGGGGGCGGCATCGTCGCCGGGGGCCGCATCCGCGAGGGCGCCCGACGCTTCGCCGGCGAGTTCGGCCACATGGTGATCGACCCCCACGGCCCCCTCTGCCCGTGCGGGAACCGGGGGTGCTGGGAGCGCTACGCGTCGGGAAGCGGACTCGGTCAGCTCGGACGCGAGGCAGCGATGGCCGGGAGGCTCCCACGGGTCGTCGAGCTGGCCGGCGGCGATCCAGAAGACGTTCGGGGCGAGCACGTCACGAGGGCGGCTGGCGAAGGCGACCCGCCGGCTGTGGAGGTGATGGCGAGCTTCGCGTGGTGGCTGGCGCTCGGGTTGGCGAACCTCGCCACCATCCTCGACCCGGACGTGGTCGTGCTGGGCGGCGGCCTGATCGACGCCGGCGAGGTGTTGATGGGACCGGCGCGCCGGGCGTTTGCCGAGTTGGTGGAGGCCAGCGAGGCGCGGGCCGGCCTCGCCATCCTTCCCGCAGCCCTCGGGAGCCGCGCCGGGGCGGTCGGCGCCGGCCTCCTGGCAGCTGGGGAGCGGGGCGCCGGCTGACCAGCCCCATATGCACCGAACGCCAAGAGCGGCGGGAACTACCCTGGTCTCGTGGAATTTCGCCGGATCAACGGGCTGCCGCCGTACGTGTTTGCGATCATCAACGAGCTGCGGGATGAGGCTCGTCACGCAGGGCGCGACGTGATCGACATGGGCTTCGGCAACCCGGACATCCCGAGTCCCGACATCGCCGTCGACAAGCTGGCGGAGGCGGCCCGCAACCCCCGGAACCACCGCTATTCGGCGTCGCGGGGGATCCCCAAGCTCCGCCTGGCGATCTCCGATCTCTACCAGCGCAACTTCGGCGTCGACCTCGACCCGGACCGGGAGGTCGTGACGACGATCGGGGCCAAGGAGGGCCTGTCCCACCTGATGTGGACGCTGGTGGGCCCGGGCGACACGGCACTCGTGCCCACTCCGAGCTACCCCATCCACATCTATGCCCCCCTCTTCGCGGGAGCCGACGTCCAGCAGGTCCAGCTCGGCCCGGATCAGGACTTCTTTGCCAACCTCATGGACGCCTGGGAATCGACCTGGCCCCGACCCCGGGTCATCGTCTTCAGCTTCCCCCACAACCCCACCACCGAGGTCGTCGACCTGGAGTGGATGGTTCGTCTCGTCGCCTTCGCCCGCGAGCACGACGTGGTCCTCGTGCACGACTTCGCCTACTCCGACACGGCCTTCGACGGCTATCGGCCGCCGTCGATCCTCGAGGTCCCGGGCGCCAAGGACGTCGCCGTGGAGCTGTACACCATGACCAAGAGCTTCTCGATGGCGGGCTGGCGGGTGGCGTTCCTCGTCGGCAACGCCGAGATCGTCCAGGCCCTGACCAAGCTCAAGAGCTACCTCGACTACGGCACCTTCCAGCCGATCCAGATCGCCGCCATCGTGGCCATGAACGAGGAGCCTGAGTACCCGAAGGTGGTCAACGAGATCTACCAGGGCCGGCGCGACGCCCTCTGTGACGGCCTCCACCGCATCGGGTGGGAGGTCGAGCGGCCGCGGGGGACGATGTTCGTGTGGGCCCCGATCCCCGAGCCGTACCGGGAGATGGGTTCCCTCGAGTTCGCCAAGTTCCTCGTCACCGAAGCGGAGGTCGCCACGTCACCGGGCGTCGGCTTCGGGAAGGGCGGCGAGGGGTTCGTCCGTTTCGCCCTGATCGAGAACGAGCAGCGGGTGGCGCAGGGCGTCCGGAACCTCCGCAGGGTGCTCACGAAGCTGGGGTAGCGCTCTTAACTCACCGGCGCGCCCGGCGAAACATCTCCGTCACACTCCTGTTCTACGTTCGCCTGCATGCCGACGTTCGTCCTCCGGGTCTGGGTCCCGGACCGCCCGGGTGCCCTGGGCGCGGTTGCCAGCCGGATCGGCGCCGTGCGCGGCGACCTGGTCGGGATCGACATCCTCGAGCGGGGCGGCGGCCGGGCCATCGACGAGCTTGTCGTCGAGTTGCCCGACGACCGGCTGGTGCCGCTGCTCGTGAGCGAGGTGGGGCAGGTCGACGGGGTCGACGTCGAGGATGTCCGGCCGGCCCGCGAGGCGGTCGCCGACCCCCGGCTCGACGCCCTGGAGTCTGCGGCGCTGCTGGTCGAGCAGGGGACGGTCGGGGCGTTGCTCGACGCCCTCGCCGCCCGGGCCAGCAGGGACTTCGGTGCGGACTGGGCGGCCGTGGTGGACCTCGGCGCCCCGGCGCCCCTCGTCACGGTCGGTGCGCCGCCCCCGTTGTCGTGGCTCAGCGCCTTCATCAAGGGCAGTGCCTTCGTCGCCGGCAGCCGGGCGTCGGTGGTGACCTCGGCGGGGGACACGGGCCCCGACGACGTGGCGTGGGCAGAGATGGAAGCCGCGTCGGCGGTGATCGTGCTCGGCAGGCGGGGCGTCCCGCTGCGCGCCCGCGAACGCCAGCAGTTGGCGGTCCTGGCCCGCATCGTCGATCACCGGTGGGTCGAGCTCGTGACCCCGCCGGCAGGGATCCGGCGCGCCACCGTGATGCCCTGAGAGCTCCCGTTCCGGTTCCCTCGAACCGGGTAAGGGCCGTCCGCCCCTGAGCGGTTGGGCCGGTGGGCGCCGACCCCATCGGGTCTTCACGGCCACCCTGTCCGCCAGGTGCCGCCGTCCTGCCCAGCGCGGCGGGCGGGGAAGCCTTGTGCGCGATTTCGTTCCATGTGAGCGATTTGCGGCAATGTGAGCGTGAAGTGACGCCTTTTGACCCCCGACTGCTCACATGGACCGAGTTTGCTCACAAGCGTGCAGGCCCGTCGGCCGAACCGCCCCTCGCCTAGCGCCTCGCCGCTTGCCGGCGGCGGCCTAGAGCCCGAGGTGGCTCTGCTTCAGCCGCTCGATCGACAACTCGTCGCCGGCGAAGGTCACCTCGGCGGCGCGCTGACGGCCGAACATCCACAGCACCAGCTCACCCGGGGCGCCGGTGACCGTGACGGAGGGAGTCCTGCGCCGTATGGTCGCCTCTCCATAGCCGGGAGCGGCCAGCGAGACACCCACCGCGGCCTTCCGCACAAGCATTCGGCCCTGGACCTTCGCCCGGTTCCACAGCAGCGTCTCGAGATCGGGGTCGAGCTTTCGCGGGAGGGCGGCGGGCTGGGCCCGGAGCAAGTCCTCGTGGTGCACGAAGTACTCGACCGTGTTGACCATCGAGTCGACCGCCGTGAGCCGCACCGGGAAGGGAGGTCCGGTGCGAACGCGCTCCACGAGTTCGGGCCAGCTCCAGCGATCGCGCTCGGCGGCCTGGATGCGGGCCGTGCGCTCGGCCAGCGGACCGATCAGGATCCCCGCGGCCGCATCCGGCCGGCGGTCCCGGACCACCAGGTGGGCGGCCAGGTCTGCGGCCTTCCAGCCCTCACACAGGGTCTCGACCTCAGGACCGAGACGCAGGAGATCATCGGAGAGACCCTGACGTTCAGCCTGTGCGTAGCTCACGTCGCAGATGCTAGGACGGCCTCTCGCCCACTCGCCGCTCACTCACCGTCCGCCCCGCCCGACTGCCGCAGGTCCGACGGCCGCGTAGCAGGACCACTGTGGACAACCCCGCCGGCCGTCCCGAGGGCCTCCACAGCGCGGAGCGGCTCCTCCACATGGTTGCGGGTCTCGTGTTCCACAGGTCCCCGCCCGTAGCGTTCACGCACCCCGACGGGTCACCACGGAGCGTCACCGAACGACCTCAACTTCCCATTGACAGGAGAGTAGTTACGATGGTGTAATTCAGTGCTCCATCTTGTGGTCTTCCGGCTTGGAAGAGGGCGTGAGC
>WQVT01000010.1 GCA_009785715.1 Acidimicrobiaceae bacterium
ACGGGCAACATCAAGCTGAACTCGCCGATCACCGGGATGGCCCCGACCAAAGATGGGAGGGGGTACTGGTTGGTGGCGGCCGACGGCGGCATCTTCTCATTCGGCGACGCCAGGTTCTACGGGTCGCTCGGCGCCGACACGAACCTGCCCGCCGGGATCGTCGGGATGGCCCCCACTCCCGACGGGAAGGGGTACCTGCTCGTGGGGAACGGTGGCGGCGTCTACGCGTTCGGCGACGCCGTCTACCGCGGGCAGAGCTCGGCTATCCAGCCAACCGAGGTGATCACGGGCATCGCCACCACTCCGGACGGGCTGGGCTACTGGCTCCTCGAACCGGACGCGTTCCCCGTGGCGTTCAACCATCCCGGCCCGACCAGCGCCCTCGAGGCCAGGATCGTGTCCATCGCCACCAGCCAGGTTCACGGGAACCCGGACTACAAGCGGTCCTTCTGCAATCCCTACGGACCGTGTGAGGAGTGGTGCGCCCTGTTCGCTACCTGGGTATGGGACACGGCCGGCATCCCGATCCCGCGCTACGCCTTCGTCGGCAACGTCTTCGACTGGGCGGCCGCCCACACCGGGGTCTTCGGCGCCAAGGTCAAGGCGCAGCCGGGGGATTTCGTGCTCTACGGCACCGGACCGCAGACGGTGGCCACCGCCGTGCACATGGCGGTCGTGACCCAGGTCTGGCCGGACGGGGCGATCGACACCGTCGATGGTGACTCCGGTCCGGCGCCCTACGGCCACTTCAACGTGACCCTCAACGGGCCGTTCCTGCCCTCGAATTCGGCCGTCTACAACGGCTTCCCGATCTTCGCCTTCGCCAGGCCCTGACGAGAGGCGGGCGGCCGGGGCTCTAGTTGACGGCGGAGCCCTGCAGGGAATCGAGGACGGTCCGCTCGACGGTGGGGGAGGAGTGCGCCACCAGCCACACCTCGGTCTGGCTGTGGGCCTCCCACACGTCGACGGCGAGCGAGCGCGAACCGCCCGGCCGGGTCAACGTGACCGCCCACGCGAAGCTGGTCCCGGGAACGTTGACCCGGTGCCCACCGGAGGCGGCGAACCTGGTGGGCGTGACGACGCCGTAGGCCCAGAGCGCTTCGGGCACCGGGGTGGAAGGACCGGGTGAGGTCCTGGCGATGCGCTCACTTTCCCCAACCCAACCTCCACTGCCCCGGTAATAGAAGTCGCCGTTGGCGTCGCTCATCGAGCCGATCTCCGACCACTTCGTCGGGATGGCGAAGCCGAAATAGGCGTCCGTGACCGCCTGATAGCCGGGGGGAGTGCGCAGCGGGTTGACCACCGGTTCGGGGGCGCCGCCGTTCGTGAACGCGCCCATGGCATAGAGGATGGCAAAGACGACCGGGGTCATCGCCATCAGCAACATCCACCGCCGGTTGCGCCGTGCCTGGGCGTCGCGGGGTGAGGCCGGTGAACCGTGACGCTGGTCTGCCGAGCTGGAGAGGAGGTCTGGCATGGCTAGGGCTCATGTTGCCACGGCCACCTGCCGCGGCCCCGGTCGGGCCCACCCCCCGGCTCGGGTGCTCCCGGTGCCGTGCCCTCCGGGCTGTGGTCGTCCGGGCCGCCGTTTCCCGTGTGCTCCGCGAGCTGCGGGGGCTCCGCCAACCGGGCGTCTCCGCTCAGCGCCGGCGACGCCCCGTCGCGGGAGGCCCCCTCCCCGGAGCGGACGAGGGCGCGCACCGCCGAGCTCAGGCAGGCCGTCAGCGGCACCGCGAAGAGGACCCCCACGATGCCGGCCAGGACGCCGCCGGCGGTCAGGGACAGCACCGTGGCGAGCGGATGGATGCGCACGTACCGTCCGACGACGAACGGCTGGAGGATGTGCGCCTCGATCTGGTCGTCCGCGATCAGGACGACCGTCACGATGATTGCTGCCGTCAGGCCGTGGGCCACGCCCGCGACCCCGACGGCCACGAGGCCGGTGACGACGGCGCCGATGATGGGCACGACGCTCCCGGCGGCCACCAGCACCGCCAGGGGCAGGACCAGCGGCACGCCGAGGATCGCGAGCACGATGGCGATCACGACCCCGTGGAAGACGGCGACCACGAGGGTGCCCTGCACGTACTGGCGCAGGGTGTCCCACGCGGCGCGGCCCGCCAGATCGACCCGGGGCCGGGCGGCTGTGGGCGCCGCCAGGCAGACGAAGCGCCATATCCGGGCGCCGTCGTAGAGGAAGAAGATCGCGATGAAGAAGGTGAGCAGGAGCCCCGTTGCCAGCTGCAGGAGCGTCTTGCCGGTGGAGGTCGCCGCCGAGATGACCGTCGAGCTGTGACGGCTCACCTCCCTCGAGATCGTGGAGGAGAGGTTCTCCACGGTCTTCGGACTGATCCGCAGCGGGCCCCGCTCCAGCCAGTGCCGGAGGTGGGGGATCACGGCGTTGACCTCGTCGGCCAGCTGCGGGAACTGATCGACGGCGCGGAGCACCACCAGCGTCAGCAGCCCCCCGATGACGACCACCGCGGCAATGATCGTCGCGAGGGTCGCCATCCCCCTCGGGACCCGCCGGTTGCGCAGCACGGTGAGCAGCGGATCCAGCAGTGCCGTGAGCAACAGGGCAATCGCGATCGGCACGATCACCTCGAGGAGGTGCCCGAGGACCCGCAGCAGCAGGTAGGCGGCGACCCCGATCAGGAGCAGCCGCCAGGCATACTCGGTCGTCGTGCGCAGCAGTGGGCCGGGGTGTCGAGACGGGTCCTCGGCCGGCATTGCTCCAGCCTGCCCTATAGAAGCCTGTGACCGATGTCTCTGTGCTCCGAGTTGTGCTGCGAGGGGAACTTTGAGAAAATGTTCACGTGCTCGGGGCGCCCCCCGCCCCTAGAGCCGAAGCGAGAAGGCCCGGCAAAACCCCCCCGCCGGGTCTTCTTCGCGTCCGGGCGTCGGATAAGTAGTCTCTCCGGGATGAGCATGACCTCCGGGCCCGCCGACGGGTCGGAGCCGGCCGAACAGGGTGCATCCTCGGGCGACGACACGGCGGCATTTCAGCGCTTCTATCTCTCGGACACGCCGAAGGAACCGAGGTCGCTGCTGTACCGCCTCCTCGTCGGCTGGTGGAGGGACTGATCCCGACGGGGCGGACCCCGATCGGGACGGGACGGCACCCGGGACCGAGCGGCCGCCATCGGTGACCGACGTCCCCTCGAACCTGTCCGATCCCTCCGGGTTCATCGCCCACATCGGCCTGTACTTCGACACGGTGAGCGGCGTGCTGGTCACCGGCCACCTGGACGTCACGCCCGAGCACCACACGCCGTGGGGGGTCGTCCATGGCGGGGTCTACGCCTCCATGATCGAGAGCGCCGCCAGCCTCGGGGCCTCGATCGCCGTCCTCGAAGAAGGCCGGTACGCGGTCGGGGTCAACAATCAGACGGACTTCCTCCGCCCCCACCGCCTCGGCCGCCTCGATCTGCGCGCCACGCCCGTCCAGCAGGGGCGCACCCTCCAGCTCTGGGTCGTCGACATCACCAACGCCGACGACAGGACCGTGGCGAGGGGACAGGTGCGCCTCTTCAACCAGGCCCTCGCCGCGGGGGACGGCCCGAACGGGAGGGTGCCCTAACTAGGCTCGGGAGGGTGACCGAGCACGCTTTCCATCCCGCCCTGGGCGATGTGGAGCTGACCCGGATCCTTGCCGCGCTGGCCGACCCCGGACGTCTGCGCGCCGTGCGCACCCTGGCGGAGAGCTCGGGCGCCGCCTGTACCGAGTTGCAGGTTCTGGCGGGCCTGACGGTGACCAAATCGACGATGTCCCATCATCTCCGGATCATGCGGGAGGCCGGGCTCGTCCACGTCACGGTGTGTGGCGCGCGGCGAGTCGTCACCCTGCGACGGGACGAGCTCGACGACGCGTTTCCGGGCCTTCTCGACGCCATTCTCGGCTGGCCCGGCGGCGTTGCGTGATCCCCGAATTGCCCGGTTCTGTGGCACCGTCGGGGCGTGGACGTCTACGACATTCAGGGTGATACCACCGTCGTAGACCGGACGCGACCGCTGCCGGTGACCCAACCTCGCCGTCGTTCCCGGAGGCGCCTCTCCGTACGTCATCGCTGGCTGCGCCGGGCCTTGCAGGCCTTGCTCGCCCTGGTCGTTCTGGCCGTCGCCGGCTTCGGGGGGCTCCTGTACTTCTCCCCCTCGGTGTCGACGGCCCCGGCCAAGGTCCAGGCGATCCTGGCGGCCAACCATGCGCCGAGCGATGGCGGGGTGGTGCCCGCCAAGGTCGGTGCCGCGCTGCTGGCAACCGAGGACAGCCGCTACTACCACGGCCTCGCCGTCGATCCCCGTGGCGTGGTGCGGGGATCCTGGGGCGTGATCACCGGGGACTCGAACGCCGGCGGGGCCACGATCGAGATCCAGCTCGCGAAGATGCTCTATACGCCCGGCAGCTCGGATCCCCTCTCCGTGGTCGAACAGGTCGCCCTCGCGTTCAAGCTCGACCAGCACTTCACGAAGACCCAGATCCTCGCCATGTACCTCGATGCCGCCTATTTCGGGGACGGCGCGTACGGGATCACCGCGGCGGCCACCCACTACTTCGGGGTGCCGGCCGACCAGCTGACCTGGGGCCAGGCCAGTTTGCTCGCCGGGCTGGTGCAGGCGCCCACCTCCTACGATCCGCACGGCCACCTGACGCTCGCCCTCGAGCGTCGAGCGCACGTGCTCAACCGCCTGGTGGCGACCGGAACGCTCACCCGCGCGGAGGCCGACCAGGCAGCAGCCGCCCCCCTGAACCCGGTCGTGCCATTCAGCGGTTGAAACACCGCTATCCGTGGTCGCACGGGCTCTTGGGCTAATGTCAACGAGTCGGAAAGCGGGTGGTGCGGACCGGTGAATGCCGGGCCGAGTTAGACCGTGAGAGGACAGATTCAAGGGTGAAGCTCATCGTGCAGATCCCCTGCCTGAATGAAGCAGAGACGCTCCCGTTGGTCTTCGAAGGGATGCCCCGTACGATTCCCGGAATCGATTCGATCGAGTTCCTGGTAATCGACGACGGCTCAACGGACGGCACCTCCGAAGTCGCTCGCCGCCTCGGGGTGCACCACATCATCCGGCACACGAGAAACATGGGTCTCGGCCAGTCATTTCACGACGGAGCCCTGAAGGCGCTCGAGCTCGGGGCCGATATCCTCGTTACCACCGACGGGGATAACCAGTACCCGAGCGAGCGGATCGCCGATCTCGTGCGGCCGGTCCTCGAGGGCCATGCGGACATCGTCGTCGCGGACCGCCAGACCGACCGCATCGCCCACTTCTCGCCACTCAAAAAGAAGCTGCAGAGGGTGGGCAGTCGCGTCGTCAACCTGGCGGCAGGCACCGAGTTGCCCGACGCGGCCAGTGGTTTCCGCGCCTATTCGCGTGAGGCGCTCCTGCGGATCAATACGGTGACCCGCTTCAGTTACTGCCTGGAAACCATCATTCAGGCCGGCAACAAGCGATTGGCGCTGGCGAGCATCCCGATCCAGACGAACGGCAAGACCAGGGAGTCGAGGCTGTTTCGCCACCCCGGGGAACACGTCGTCAAGTCCGCGGTGACGATCATTCGGGCGTACATCATGTACAAGCCGATGATCCTCTTCGCCACGATCGGCTCGCTCCTCCTGGTTGCTTCGCTGATCCCCTTCGTGCGCTTCCTGATTCTGTTCTTCTTCACCACACGCTCAGGGGGAACGCACAACATCCAATCCCTGGTGGCGGGTGCGGTGCTCATGATCGGGGCGCTGCTCTCCTTCGCCCTCGCCGTCATCGCCGACATGATCCGGATCAATCGGGTGCTCGTCGAGGACTCCCTGGAACAGGGGAAGCGCCGTCATTTGCACGCCATGTTCCCGGAGATCTCTCCGGTGGAACCCAGCGTCGACGGTGCCGGCTGGGCGGTGCCGGTCAGCGAAGAGGTCTAGTGCACCTGATGGCCTTCAGCGCGCCCTGGTCCCGGTCCCTACGGCCGGAGGTACCCCCTGCTAAGCTCCTTCGAACATCACAGGACCGGCGACCACTCGGGGACTACGTTCCGTACGTGACCGTTCGCCGCGTGTGATCTTGGATGAAGGCCGATCTTGAACAAAGGCAAGGAGATTTCGCCATGGCCGGAATAGATCCGACTCCCGAATCTCACTCCCCCGAGGCGATAGCGTCGTACGAGGAGCTGGGCGCTCATTTCGATGAGAATGACCCGCGTGAGATGTACACCTACATGAGCTCGAAGTTCGTCAGCGACTACTCGCTGATGGAGCATGTGGGCATGGACGGGAAGTCGGTCCTGAACGTCGGCTGTTCGTTCCCGATCGACGAGTTGTACTACGCACGCAAGATCGGGAGTTGGACCTCGATCGACCTGAGCCCGCAGTCCGTCAAGGGTGCCGAAGAGATCCTCACCAAGGAATTGCATCCCGACCTGGCCAAGAAGTTCACGTTCAAGGTTGCGGACGCCTGTGACATGCCGTTCGAGGACGGTACCTTCGACGTCTCTGTCGCCATGTCGACCATCGACCACATTCCGTCGCCGGAAGCGCGGCAAAAGGCTATCGACGAGATGGCCCGCACGACCAAACCTGGCGGGTACGTGATCGTCACGGTGCCCAATCTGTGGTGCCTGCCGTACACCGCGGGGATCCGCAAGATGACCCGCGATAAGACCCTGCACTACGGCTTTGCGCACTCGTTTTCCCCGCTCGAGGTGCGCGGGATGGGCGAGAAGGCGGGACTCAAGCCCATCAAGTTCGCGTCGAGCATCTCTCCGCCGCAGGTGTGGCTCCCCGGGTATCCCGGCTACATCCGGTGGCCAGCGGAGGCGACGTTCCTCGCCCTCAAGCCTCTCGGCTACTTCGGGCGGCGAGTCGGCTACGCCTTCAAGAAACCGTAGGGCACGCAGTCACTCAGCCTGACACCGAACCCGCCCACCATGGATCCGCAATGAGCGGCCGGCCCACCCATCGCTGGTTGAACGGCGCGACGGTGCTCCGGGTGCTGCAGTCGCGGACCGTCCGCGTCCTGTTCATTCTGGCGACCGTGGCGCTCCTGGCGCTTGCGCTGGTGGACCAGGGATCCCTGCTCCGTCACGACGTGGGGAAGCTCTCGGTCTCGACGGTCATTCTTGCTTTCGTCCTGTGCGTCGCCGGCCTGGTGTGCAGCCTCATGGTCTGGCGCTGCGTCCTCGCGGACCTCGGGTCGCGCCTGCACATCGGCTCCGCCTGGCGCATCAACTTCGTCGGCCAGCTCGGGAAGTACCTGCCCGGCAGCGTGTGGCCCGTGCTCGCCGAGATGGAGCTCGGTGCGCAGCGCAAGGTCCCCCGGGGCCGGTCCGCCGTCTCGGTCCTGCTCGCGTCCGCGGTCCAGATCTTCACGGGTTGTGTCGTGGCCGCGGTCGTCCTGCCGTTTTCGGGCCGTGACACCACCGGCCGGTACCTGTGGGTCCTGGCCCTCGTGCCCGTCGGACTGGTGATGCTGTCCCCGCCGGTCCTCAATCGGATGATGAACCTCGCGCTCCGGCTCGTGCGCCGGCCGCCGATGACGACCGGCATGAGCGTCCGGGGGCTCCTGGTCAGCGCCGCGTGGGGGGTGCTCTACTGGCTGCTCAACGGCGTGATGGTCTACGCATTGATGGGGCGTTTCGCCGGTCACGGGTTCCGGGTTGCGCTCGTCTCGACCGGGGCGTATGCCCTCTCGTGGGTGGCCGGCTACCTGGCGATCTTCGCGCCCGCGGGCGCGGGTGTCCGCGAGGCGGTGATGGTGGCGCTGCTCAGCACCCAGACCCGGTCCGGTACGGCCCTTCTGGTTGCCCTCGTTGCACGGGCCCTGTCGGTCGTCGCCGACGGCCTGACCGGCGCGGTGGGGATCGGGCTCCTTGGCCGTACGCAGCTGCGGCTCCTCCGGGAAGCCCGCACGGCTCCGGCACCCCCGCCCGAGCCCGGAGGGAGCCCTAGCCCGGGCTGACCGTCTCCTCCACCGACACGTCCTCGCCCGGGGCCGCGTCGCCGGCGAGCGGGTCATCGGGGTCGGCGAGCAGGGAGCGTCGGAAGGTGGCGAGATCGATCTCCGCGCCGAGACGGATGCTCTCCTGTGCGGCGAACATGCACAGGGTCGCCTCGGACGAGCCCTCCCAGGACAGCAGGTGATTCGGTCGCCCCCGCAGGGCGAGCACGAACTGTTCGAGCTCTTCGGCGTGACCCATCGACTTGCCGAGGCCCGACCCCTTCTTCTCGGTGCCCGATCCGTGCACCGAGAGCTTGCCGAAGTCGTCGAGGACGGCGACCTGGCCGTGGCTCAGCGCGGTGACCCGCTCCCTGGGAAAGCCCGGGGCCCCGCTCTCATGGAAGACCACCGTGGCGGCGGCGCCTTCGTAGTGCAGCGTCACGGAGAAGTTGCAGAGCCGGCGGAGGTCGTCGGGGGCCTCGCCCAGCGCTCGGGCCGTCACCGACAGGGGCGGGCGGCCAATCAACAGGTTGCAGATGTCGATGAAGTGCTCCCCCTCGCTCACGAGGCGCCCGCCGCCATCCACCGGATCGAGCGACCAGTGGTCGTCGGGCAGGAACGGGTTCGCAACGAGGTACTCGACGAAGTTGACGGGGCCCTTCAGCGCGCTTCGCAGCTCGTCGACCTTGGGTGAGTAGCGGCGATTGAGGCCGAGGGTGACGATCTGGTCCCGCCCCTCCATCAGCTTCAACAACGCCGCGAAGTCTTCGAGGCGGGTCACCATCGGCTTCTCGACGAACACCGCCTTTCCCGCCTCGACGGCCTCCCGGATATGGCCGTAGTGGTCGGGCTGGTTCGAGCAGATCATCACGCCGTCGGTGCCGGGATCGGCGAGGATCTCGGCCACGTCGGTGGTCACCATCGACACCCCGAGTCCTTTGGCGACCGTGGAGGCGTTTCGTCCGGTTGCGGATGCGATGCCTCGCAACTCGACGTCACGGAGTGAGCGCAGGTTGGGCAGGTGCATGCCGAGGACGTGGTTCCCGAAGCCGACGAGGGAGATGCCGACCTTCCCCTCGACCTTCGACCGCGAGCTGATCCGGATCGTCCTGCTGAGGTCGGGGTCGGGACCGTAGCTGAGGAGGGCGGCGACGCCCCCGAGCGTCCGGTTCCTGACTGCATCGAACGCATCCTGCGCCTCTTCGACCGGGTAGACGCGGGCGATGAGCGGCTCGACCGACACGGCCCCCGTGGCGAGCAGGCGGATGAACTCCTCGAGATTGCGCTTCTCCGTCCAGCGCACGTAGCCGAAGGGGTAGTCGACCCGCCCCTTTTCGTAGCCCGTGTCGTAGCTTCCCGGCCCGTACGCCCGTGAGTACCGGAGGTCGATCTCGTGGTACAGGAAGTTCTTGGGGTGGATATCCAGCTTCACGTAGCCGACGAGGACGACCCGGCCCTGCCGGCGCGTGATCTCCATCGAGGCGTTCACGATCTCGGCCGAGTCGGAGCTCGCGCAGATGATCGTCGCGTCGACGCCCCGCTTTCCGGTGAAGTCGGCGATCCGCCGCTTCCAGTCGGGGTCCTCCGGGCTGACGGTGAGCGCGGCCCCTGCCTCTGCGGCCATCTCGTTCGCCCGGGGATTGATGTCGATGCCGACGACGACGCATCCCGCGGCCCGGGCGATGCGGGCGCACAGCTGGCCGACGAGGCCCAGGCCATAGACCGCCACGGTCTCCCCGAACTGCAGGTCGGCGCGGCGCAGGGCCTGCATGGCGATGCCACCCACCGTGACGAAAGCGGCCTGGCGGAGGTCCACTCCGCCGGGCACGGGCACGACGTGGTTGACGTAGGGCGCTGCGACCTCGGCGTGGCCGGTGGCCGCATAGGCGACCGCCTGGCCGACCTCGAACCCTTCGACCCGGTCCCCGACGGCCAGAACGGTCCCCGAGCCGCTGTAGCCGATCTCTCTCGGGGTCACCATCTCGTGCCAGACACGCCTCGCCGTCTGGCTCGGCCCCGTGGCGAGCACGGTCTGCTTCACCACGTTGCGCATCCACGGATCCGCGATCGTCTGCTTCACCAGCTCCGCCGGGGTCTTGGAGAGGGTGCCCATCTCGGTGCCCGAGCTGATCAGCGTGTAGGACCCCTGCACCAGGAGCTGCTCCGGCCCGACGTGGGGGACGGGAAGGTCGGAGACCACAACCCGACCACGCCGATCGATAACCCTGCGGAACACCTGCTTCATCGGAGCCACTCCACCTTCGATCAGTTGTCACTGCGACCGGAATCGACTGGTGCCGCAGCCATCCAAAAACGCGTACCGTAGCAGAGCCACCATACGGCTCCGGGTCACGCCCGTTAACCCTCCCCACCAAGGGTCCTTGCTAACGTGAGCGGGCACTTGGGGCTGCTCCGAGCGGAGGATCCCCGGAGAACTCTCCACCTGTGACAGACGATTCCCCGACCATTGCCGTCGCCGCTCCGCCCAAGCCGAGCGAGGGTGACGTGCTCGAAGCGGTGTTCGATACCGCCCGGCAGGCCGACTATGAGGGCTATTCGAAGCACGACGGGCTCAACGCCCGTTGGCTGGAGCGGATGGCCGGGTCTTCGCGGCTCCGCCGGCTTGTCGCCATCCAGCTCGTGACGCGCAGCCCGCTCGACCTTCGCCCGCTGATCGGTGTCCGCAAGGCCCGCAACCCGAAGGGGCTGTCCCTCTTCGCCCGCGCCTTCCTGGCCCGCCACCGTCTCACGGGCTCCCCGGGCGACCTCCGTGAGGCGAGGGATCTGCTCGACTGGCTGATCGAGCACCCCTCCGGCGGATTTACCGGACGTTCCTGGGGCTACCCCTATCCCTGGCAGGACGTCGGGTTCTTCGCCCCGCGGAACTTCCCGAACCGGGTGGTTACCTCGTTCGTGGGGCAGGCGTTGATGGACGCGTACGAGACGACAAAGGACGGGAAATACCTGGACGCGGCCAGAGAGGCGGTGCGCTTTCTTCTCGATGCCCCGAAGACCCTCTTCGAGGACGAAGACCGCCGTTGTGTGAGCTATGTCCCCGACGAGGCGGTCACCTGGATCGTGATGGATGTCTCCGCCCTCGCCGGGGCGCTGGCGGCGCGCGTGGGCGCGATCACCGACGACGCTGACCTCGTCGCCGAGGGCGGCAGGCTGGTCCGTTACGTGGTGTCCAAGCAGACGGAGTACGGAGCCTGGTACTACTCGGATCCGCCGTCTGCGAGCCGGATCACGCACGACAACTACCACACGGGCTTCATCCTCGACGCGATCCTCCAATACGGGCTCTCGGCGAAAAGCGACGAGTTCGCCGATGCCTATCGACGTGGTGCGGACTTCTACGAGCAGCATCTGTTCGAGCGTGACGGGGCAGCCCGGTTCATGAGCGACCGGCGAGAGCCGATCGATATCCATGGCTGCGCCCAGGGAATCCTCACGTTCTCGCTGCGCCAACGGCACTTCGGCACGGGCGGCCCGATGGCCGGGCGGGTGCTCGACTGGACGCTCGCCAACATGTGGGACCCCACCACCGGGTGGTTCTACTACCAGCGCCGGCACGGCTATCGGACATCCATCCGGGAGTTGCGCTGGTGCCAGGGGTGGATGTCCTGGGCACTGGCCAGCCACCTCGAGCTCGGCGGGAACGAAGCGTGAGGGGCTTCCCAGGCCGGGAGCTGTCCCTCGACCCGAGCCGCAGCCGGTTCGAGCGAGCGTACATCCGGCTCCTCGGGGCCCCGGCGAACGGACTGCGGATCCGGCTGCGCCGGGTCCTGCCGGCCACGAAGGGGACGTACCGCTCCATCCTGGATGCCGGGTGCGGTTCCGGGGTCTTCGCCTTCGAACTGGCGAAGCTCCATCCCGGGGCGCAGGTCCTCGGCGTGGACAGCGAGGCGGAGCTGGTCGCCCGTGACAACGAGGTCGCGTCCCGGGCGAATCTCGCCAACTGCCGTTTCCAGCAGGGCGACGTCACAAAGCTCGGCTTCGACGAGGCGTTCGACCTCGTGGTCAGCGTCGACAACCTGGAGCACGTGGCCGACGACGTCGAGGCCATGCGCACCTTGTGGCACTCGTTGCGCCCCGGCGGACGCCTCGTCGTCCACACCCCAGGATACGAGCGGAGATGGATCCTCCTCGGCCGGCGCGTCAACTTCGACGTCCCGGGCCATGTGCGGCCCGGCTACAAGGCGGACGAGTTGGTGGCCAAGCTCCGCACCGCAGGGTTCGAAGTCGCCGACCACCACTACACCTACGGGATCCTCGAGACGTTCACGAACAACATCTCGTATCTGGTCACCGGTGCCGACGAGCAGAACAAGTTTGCCTATGCCGCCATCTTCCCGGCCCTTCTGGCGCTGTCCTACTTCGGCCGGTTCTCGAATCCGAGCTGGGGTGCCGGCGTGCTCGCCGTCGCCTACCGGCCCGCGCGGCCGGCAACCGGCGAGGAGGCGGCCTGAGCGATGCGGGTCCTGATCGACATCCTCCATCCGGCCCACGTCCACTTCTTCCGCAACTTCTACGCCGAGATGACCGAAGCGGGCCACGACGTGTGCATCACCGCCCGGGACAAGGACCGCTCGGTCGAGCTGCTGCAGGCGTACAACCTGCCCTACCAGCAGCTCTCGGTCCAGCGGACCGGTGCCGGCCTGGCGGTGGAACTGGCGCAGCGGACGGGCCGGCTGCTCAAGGTCATGGGCACATTCCGGCCCGACGTGATGACCGGGATCATGGGGCCGTCGATCGCCGTGGCCGGGGCTTTGCGGCGGGTCCCCTCGGTGGTGTTCTACGACACCGAGTTCGCCGTCCAGACCAACCGTTTCGTGTACCCGCTGGCGCACAGCGTGTGCACCCCGGATTGCTACCAGGGACGTGTCCCGGGCCGCCATGTGACCTACGCCGGCTACCACGAGCTGGCCTACCTGCACCCGAACCGGTTCCAGCCTGACCCTGCCCGCCTGGCGTCGTTCGGAATCGACCCCGACGAGCCGTTTTCGCTCGTGCGCTTCGTGTCCTGGCAAGCGGTCCACGATCGGAGCGAGCGCGCGCTCACGCTCGAGCAGAAGCGAAATCTGGTCGAGGTGCTGCAGCGCTCGGGACGGGTCCTCATCTCCTCGGAGGCCCCGCTTTCCGGTGACCTCGCGGACCTGGCCGTCCGTGGCCCGGTGGAACAGATCCACCATCTGATCGCCCACGCCCAGGCCATCGTCGGCGAGTCGGCCACCATGTCCTCGGAGGCGGCCGTCCTCGGTGTGCCGGCGGTCTACCTCGCGACCACAGGCCGGGGCTATACCGACGACGAAGAGGCCCGGTACGGGCTGGTCCGGCACTTCACGCCGGAGCGGTACGACGATGCGGTCGCAGCGCTGGAGGAGATCCTCGCCGCACCCCGGGCATCCTGGGAGGCCGCCCGGGCGAAGCTGCTGGCCGAGAAGATCGACGTCACCGGCTGGATGGTGGACTACTTCGAGTCCACCTTTGCCGCGCGCCGGACCGGCTGAGCGATGTGCGGGATCGCCGGTACCGCCGGCTTCGGGGATCTGGCGCTGGTGAAGGCGATGGCCGCGACGATCGCCCACCGCGGCCCCGACGGCGAGGGCTTCTTCTCGGAAGAGGGGGTCCACCTCGGCAACCGGCGCCTGGCCATCCAGGACGTGCCCGGCGGCGCCCAGCCGATGACCAACGAGGACGGATCGGTCGTCGTCGTCTACAACGGCGAGATCTACAACTCGCCGCAGCTGCGCGAGCTGGTCGTCGGCCGGGGCCATCGGGTGCTGACCCACTGTGACACCGAGATCCTCCCGCATCTCTACGAGGACGAGGGAATCGGCTTCGTCTCGAAGCTCAACGGCATCTTCGCCTTCGCGCTCTTCGACCGCACCAGGAAGAAGCTCTTTCTCGTCCGCGACCCGCTCGGCGTCAAGCCGCTCGTCTACGCCACGAGTGGCGATTCCCTCGCGTTCGGCTCGGAGGCGAAGGCGGTCCTGGCGAGCGGGCTGGTGGCAGCGGAGCTCGACGAGACCAGTCTCCATCTCGCCATGAACGTGCGCTATGTCCCCGGCGAGCGGACCTTCTTCCGCGGTATCCGGCGGCTGCCGCCCGGGCATGTGCTCGAGTACGCCGACGGGAAGACCCGGCAGTTTTCCTACGCCACGACCGACTGGTCTCCTGATCACCGGCTGACGAGGGGCGAATGGCTGGAGGGGATCCGCGACCACTACCAGGCGGCCGTCGAGCGCCAGCTGCTCTCGGACATCCCCGTCGGCATCTCGCTCTCCGGCGGAGTGGACTCGAGCTCGATCGTGGCGATGGTCGCGCGGGCGACGGGTGAGCGGATCCAGACCTTCAGCCTCGGCTTCGACGAACCGTGGGACGAACTGGAAGACGCCCGGTTCGTGGCGCAGCGCTTCGGGACGGACCACCACGAGCTGGTCCTGCACGAGCCCGCCCTCGCGCACCTGAGCGAGGCGATCCGCCACACCGAGGAGCCGAAGGTCAACTCCCTTCAGCTCTACCTCCTCCACCGCTTCATCGGCGAGCACGTGTCCGTCGCCCTCTCGGGCCTCGGCGGGGACGAGTTGTTCGCCGGCTACGACTTCTACCGCTATCTCGAGCGGAGCGAACGGTTGCGGACCGGGGCGATCGGCGCCGGAACGCACGTGCTTGCGCCGGCGCTCGACTGGCTCGCGCAGCGCAGCGCGGCCGTCGGAAGGCCGGCCCTCGACCTCTTCACCCGCAAGCTGGAATGGCTGGCGTCGAGCGGCGACGGCGCCCGCCACTACCTTCTGCTCCGCAATGCCTGGGACTTCAACCCGGCGCTCCTGCGACGTGTCTACACCGCCGACTTCCTCACTCGGCTCGAGGGGTCCACGCGGGAGGAGTACGACGAGCACTTCCGGGACGGCGGGCCCTACGAGGCCGCCGCGTTGCGAGCCGAGTTCGCGACGAAGATGACCTCGGACCTCCTCCACAACGAGGACACCATGTCGATGGCCCACTCCGTCGAATCCCGGGTGCCGCTCCTCGACCTCGAACTCGTTCGTTTCGCCGCCCGCATCCCCGACACGCTCCGCTTCGAAGGCGGCCCGAAGGCGCTGCTGAAGGACGCTTTGCGTCCGGTCCTGCCCGAGCAGGTGCTCACGAAGAAGAAATGGGGCTTCACCTTCGACCCCGTCGAGCAATACCGCAAGGACCTCGGACCGATGGTCCGCGAAATGCTGACGCCCGAGCGGCTCGCCGAAGCGGGAATCTTCAATCCGGACTTCGTCCAGGCGGTCCTGAAAGCGAAGCCCCACCAGCGACTCCGCTGGCACTATTTCCTGCTCTGGCAGATGATCGGCGTGCAGATCTGGCACGAGACCTTCGTGCAGGAGCAGTCCTACAGGGCGAGGAGCATGACGCCATGAAGCCACAAGCCGGTACGACCGTCGAGACCGTGAGAACGTTCTGGCAAGGGCACGTCAACAACGAGTACTACACCGATGAGGCTCGAGGATCCGATGCCTACTTTCAGGGCATCGAGGACCGGCGGTATCAGTGGCATTACCACCTGCGCGAGCTCTTCGACTCCCTGGATGGCGAGGGCCGCACGCTCCTCGAGGTCGGATGCGGGATCGGCGTCGACAGCATCCAGCTCGCCAAGCGCGGCTTCGCGGTGACGGCCGTCGATCTCACGGACGAGGCGATCCGGATCGCCAAGGAGTTCGCCGCGCATCGGGGCGTCACGATCGACTTCCGCGTCGGCAACGCCGAGGAGCTCGGATTCCCCGACGCGAGCTTCGACGACGTCTATTCATTCGGGGTGCTCCACCACACCCCCGACATCGAACGCTCGGTGGCGGAGGTACACCGCGTGTTGAAGCCGGGTGGGGTGGCCCACGTGATGCTCTATCACAAGTACTCGTTGGTCAATCTGATCCACCGGGTCCTTCGCCTCCCGTACGAGTCTCCTCGGGACCGCAACGACCACTGCCCGGTCGTCTACACCTTCAGCCGCCGGGAGGTGCGGGAGCTCTTTGGCGGGTTCTCGACGGTCTCGGTCGCTTCCGCCTACCCCTTCACCTTCGGGTTCGGCCCTCGGGTGAACCGGCTGCCACTCCGAATCCGCCGCGAA
>WQVT01000011.1 GCA_009785715.1 Acidimicrobiaceae bacterium
TCATGGGGCTGGGGAAGTCGCCTCGGACGGCGTACGCGTATGCCCGGGTGATGCAGCGGGTGCTCCCGTTGCTGGAGGCCCAGGGCGTCGACCTGGGCTCGTGTTCGGCGGCGGATGTGGCGAGGGTGGCGGAGCAGTGGCCGCGGTCGCATTCGTCTCAGGGGCAGTTGCGGGCGGCGTTGGCGGCGGCGTGGGAGCTCGTGGGGCGGGAGGCGCCTCCGTTGCGGGCGGTGAGGGTGCCGCCAAAGGCTCGGAACCGATCGAAGGCGCTCTCGGAGGAGCAGGCGGCGGCGTTGGAGCGGGCGGCGTGGGATCGTTGCGACGCGCCGGGGTTGTCGGTGCTGGTGGGGCTGTATTCGGCGTTGCGTTGCTCGGAGATCGCTTCGTTGGCGCCGGCGCAGTTCAGCGCGCACGGGGACGGGTTGTGGCTGACGGTGATGGGGAAGGGTGAGATGGTTGAGGATCTGCCGGTGCATCCGGTGCTTGAGGCGGCGTTGGAGCGGTGCGGGCCGTTCGGGCGGTGGGTGTTCCCGGGGCGGCCTGGCCGGCCGGGGCATGTGTGTCCGGCGACGATTTGGAACTGGACGCACCTGGTCGCGGGTGAGGCGGGGTTGGGGCGATCGGTGCACACGCACCGGCTCCGTCACACGGCGCTGACGGAGATGAACGATCGTTCCTCGGATCTGCGGGCGGTGCAGACGATCGCCCGCCATTCCCGGCCGGAGACGACGGCGGGGTATACCCGCACGCAGGCGAGGAGGATGCGCCAAGTGGTGAACATGGTCGATTACGGGCGACGGCTCGACGGGGACCCGTCGTGAAGCCCTCGGTGCTCGTGGAGATCGACAATGCGGCCTGGGCGAGGCTGACTCCTCGGATGAGATGGCGGGCGCGGAACCTCTACCGGATCCGTCGACAGGGGGGCGCGTCGAGGGATCAGGCGCGGGTGGATCTGCGATTCTTCGTCGCGGGGATGGAGGCGGCCCTCTCTTCGCTCAAGTGGGAGTCCTCGCTTGCCGTGTCGTGAGTGTCAGCGGCTCCAGGCGGACGAGCGGGTGCGGGGGTATTTCGTGCGGGTGGGGCCGGAGGAGGTCGAGGTCCAGATCGTCGGGTGCGCTCGGCATGTGGCGATGTTGCTGCGGGGGGAGCGGGAGGAGCTCGCCGGGATCGATTAGGGCTTCTTGCGTGGGCGAGTAGTGGTCCATTCCCGACCGTTCCACCAGCGCTCGTCGGGACCTCTTGGGTCGGCGTACCAGCCCGGCGGTAGCGGTTGGGGGGCTCGGGGGTCGGGTCGGGGGAGGACGAATCCTGCCAGAAGGATGACGGCGCCGGTGGCGGCGACGGCTGCGCCTCCGAGGTAGATCTCGTTGGCGAGCTTGCATTGTTGCTCGCGGACGGGGTCGGCGTCGGAGCCGTTGCCCAAGATTCCTGCGCCGTTATCGATCGCGCAGGAGTGGTGATTGGAGGTCTCGGCGAAGGTGGTGAGACCACCGGCTGCGACGAGGCACGCGCCGAGAATGACCATCGTCGTTTTGCGGTTTGCCACTGCCTTTGTGTCCCCTGCTCCGCTGCTCGAAGCGGGAGAGACTAGGGCAGGAGGAGCCAGGTGATCCAGGCGGCGGCGGGGAGGAGGTTGCGGCCTTGGCGGACCCGCCAGAGCCAGAAGGCGCAGCCGGCGATGAGGCCGAGGAGGATGAGGGTGATGGTGCCCTGGCCGTGGCCTAGGAGCCAGTTCTCGAAGCCTGTGTACCAGGGGGGTTGCACGCGGCTTAGCGGCGCCGGCGGCGGCCTTTGCGGCGGTTGGCGGCAATCGCTTTCTTGATGTTGCGGCGGGCGGCGGCTTTTTGCTTGGCGGTGGCCATTCGGGCGGGTTCCTTTCAGACGGCTTTGACGTTGAGGTTGGGGGCCTGGTCGAAGCTGTAGACGGGGACGAGAGCGGCTCCTGCGGGCACGTAGATGGCGTCGTCTTCGCCTTGCCGAATGACGATCGGGCTCGGTCGATCTGGCTGGGATGGGCTTTGGCTTCCTGGAGGGTAGAGGTAGAAGCGGGCGCCGATCCCGGCGTCGTAGAGGTCGGCGATCTGGTCAGCTGTGATGCTGCGAGCAAAAATGAGATCCGCTATTTGCCCTTGGAAGAATTGTGTTCCCGCGCCTGATTGTCCGATCGCTGCGGTTGTGGCAGCTTGAGCGGACGGATAAGCGGGTCCGCTGCTGGTGAGGTTGCCGTCAAGGAACCAGGAGATCTCGCCGCCGGCGACGCCGAGGGCGAGGAGATGGGGGCTGCCGTCATTGATGATGGGCCCTGTTGAGCCTGCGATGCCGGGAAAAGCCCAAGCTGCCTGCCCTGGTGTTTGGCCGCTGAAGAGCCGCCAACTAATGGCGTTGTCGGAGGAGAGGATGAACTGGGCGCTTGCGCGAGTGGTGGCGATCCAAAGGAGCAAAGCATAGGCCGTCTGGTTCGCGAAGGCAGAACTGACTGCTGAAGCTGGAATGGATATGAAGCCGCTCGTCCCGTCGAAACTGGCGCCCATCTTCTGGCCTGCGACGAGCATGCTGCCGAGGGTGATTCCGCCTGACGGGGTTCCGTCCTGGTTGTCGCAGCTTTCGGCGATGGTGGCGGATCCGGGTTCGTCGTCAAACTTCCAGCGGGCAAGCGGGTTGAGCGCCGTGACGCAGGCCTCGTAGGCCTGGGGATTGGTTTGCCCTGGGAGCGAGACGTAGAAGATCCGGTCGAAGGGGACGGCGGAGATGGGCTGGCCGCTGACTGGAGGGGGAATCGTGACGGTGCGGCCTCGGCCGTTGTCGGGGATCCAGGGTTGGCCGGTCTCGTAGTTGTCCCGGCGGGTTCTTGCGGTGTCGGTCCAGGTTGATCCGGGCACGAGCGGCCTCCTAGCTGAGGGCGATGAAGGGGGTGGACCAGATGGCGACTTCGGTGAAGAGGTCGCCTGATGAGGCGCCGATGATGGTGCCGTTGAAGTTGTTGACGGCGTTGAAGAAGCCGGTCTCGGAGACCACGCCGGACTGTGTCGAGCCGGCGGTGGCGCCGACCACGAGGCCCTCGACGGGGAGGGGGATGGGGATGGTGCCGAGCGGGCCGGGGGCGAGGGTGGCGGGCTGGACGGCGTTGGCGGCGGTGGTGAGCATGACGGCTCCGGTTGCGCCGGCGCCGAGCGGTTCGGGGGTCTGGGCGGCCCAGCGCACGGCGTGGGGGTTCTCGGCGGTCTCGATGCCGTTGTCGGCGGCGAAGTACAGGTACCGGTCCCCGGCGGTGGAGTCGAGCTCGAAGGCGGCGTAGACGGCGAGGACCAGGGTGAAGGTCACGGGCTCGAAGCCGAAGTCCGGGGCGCCGGGCTCGATGTGCTCGGCGAGGGGGAGCAGGTCGGGGGCGGGCAGGAAGTGGTGGATCATGCGAGGAGCCCCGAGACGCTGACGTATTGCACGATCGAGTACTGGACCCGGGCGTTGACCTGGTTGCCGGCGGTGAGGCCGTAGTAGACGATCGAGAAGATCCCGCCGGAGGGCACACAGATCGGCGGGGAGTACTCGCCGACGTCGTGGGCGGCGTGAAGCGAGTAGTCGACCTCGTAGGAGGGCTGGTCGGGGGAGCCGATGAACATCCGGGCGGTCCCCTCGTAGGCGGCGACGCCGGCGTAGGAGACGCTGATATCGATCCGCTCGATCTCGTAGCCCTGGCCGGAGGGAACGGCTTTCAAGATGAGCTCGGCGCCCGTGGCGCCCTCGGGGACGATGGCGGAGAGCGGGAGGTTGTAGCGGTCGAGGACCGAGCGCGCCCGGATCGCGTTCGACGCGGCGGGAGCGCCGGCGTTCGCCGCTGAGATCGACCCGATGGCCGGGCCGGTGCTCTGTGCGTACCCGGTGGGCATCAGGCGGGCTCCGCTGGCGGCTCCTCGGCCGCTCTACGCCCGCTGCGGGAGCGGTGCGGGTGATCCTCCACCTCGGGGGTCTCGGCGGCTCCTGCGGCCTCTGGGGCGGCCTGGCCGGCGCCGGCGACGCGGAGGACTTGGCGGAGGAGGTCCTCGACGGGGGCCATCGCCTGGGCCACCTCTTCGTGGACCATGTTGGCGACCTGGTTGCGGTCGAGCTCGGGGGCGCGGGCGGCTCGGGCTGGGGCGATCGAGCCGGGGAGGGGCCGGGCGTGCTCCTGCGGTTCGGCGGCGCGGGCCTTGCGTTGGGCGAGGGTGTCAACCCACGACATGTTGTGCTCCTTTCAGGCTGCGGCTGCTAGGGGTAGGGCTTTGGTGACCGTGGTCGACACGCCGGGGAAGAGACGCGTCAGGCCCAGAACGATGAGGCCGAGGGCGCCGAGGACGAACACGCCGGTCAGCACGATCGACAGCACGCTCTTCGACAGGCCCGAGGTGAGGCCGGAGACGGCGCTCTCGGCCCCGCCGGTGACCGCGCCGGTGATCGCGTTGCGGATCGTGGACACACCGGGGATGCCGGCGCCGGTGGCTTCTGAGACGACGGCGCCGGCGCCCTGGCCCACCGCCTTGCCCAGCTTGCTCGTCCACGAGGTGAGGACGGCCGTGTTCTCGCTCTGGGGGACGCCGAGCTCGCTGAAGATCTGCGTCCCCTCGCTCGATCCGCCCTGGTACTTGCTCTCGGCGGCGTACACATTGCCGCCCGTCTGCTGGAGGAGGCTGGCGAACTCGTCGGCGGCGACCTCGGCCTGAGCGGTGAAGCTGGCCGGACTGTTCGTGTTCAGCGTGGCCGAGGAGACGGAGGCGCCGCCGGGGTACTGGGTGCCGGCGCCGAGGCCGAAGTAGCCGCCGTAGCCCTCCGCGTTGATGCCCGCCCCGGAGACCTCGCCGGCGCTCTCGGCCTGGTCGATCGCGGCGAGGATGGCCGGGTCGACGCCGGAGAGGTTGCCCTGGCTGGCGAGGGTCTGGAGGGTCTGCAGCTGCCAGGCGGGGATGCTCGGGGCTTGGGCCACGGCTCAGCCGATCTTGAACTGGGCGACGCCGCCCGGGCCGTACTCGAGCACGGTGTCGCCGGAGACCTTGGCCGAGTACTGGGCGCCGGCGGGCGGGCTGGCGGTGATCATCGACCCGGAGACCGAGACGCCGGAGCCGTAGAGGCCGCCCTTGCTGGTGACGTCGACATAGCCGGAGCCGGCGGGGACGGCCTGGACGATGGTCTCGCCGGGGGCGACGCTGGTGCCGACCGGGTACAGGTTCGCGGCCGGCGTGGTCGTGGTCGGAGTCGAGGCGCCGACCGGGACCGTGCTGGCGGGGACCGGGCTGGGCGGCGGGGCAACGCTCGTGGTCCCGCTCGTCGTCGCGCCGGTCGCCGACTGGGAGCCGGTGATCTCGTTCTGGACGGTGCCCAAGGCGTCGACCATCTGATTCTCGAAGCTCGTCAGCTGGTCGACGCCGATCGGACTGTTGTCCGCCGTCGTGGTCCCCGAGCTCGTGGTCGTCGTGACGCCCGAGGCCCCGGCCGAGTTGCTCGCGCTCCGTGCCCGGAGGAAGGCGTAGAGGCCGAAGATGATCACCACAGGGGCGCCGTAGAGCAGCAGGTTGCGCTGGACCGGGGAGAGGGGCATCTAGCGGTCCTCGGAGAGGGCGACGACGGTGGCGTACGCGCCGGGGTCGCCGGGCAGGGGGATGAGCGGCTTGGGCGGGTTCGGGTTCGGGGGCACGAGGTCGGTGTGCACGATCGGCGCCGGGACCTTCTGGAGGGTCTGAAGGCGGGCGTCGCCCATCCGGGCGGTGAACTGCGCCCGGGCGACGGCGCCCGCCATCGACAGGGAGAGCTCGGCGATCCCGCCGGGGGCGACGGTGGGCATGCTGCCGGTGAGGGCCATCAGGCGGCCGCCTGCGTCTGGACGCTGGTAGCTGCGCCGCTGGACCCGGTGAAGTTCGTGGTGCGACCCTGGAGGGTGGTGAAGATGCCGATCGAGCCGGCGGAGAGGGCGCCGAGGATCTTCGAGGCCTGGCCGCCGTTCTCCAGGAGCAGGTAGAGGGCGATCAGGCCGAGCATGATCCCGATGACGCCGAGGATGTTTCTGGGGCTGAACATGGACACGGAGGGGCCTCCTAGAAGGGCAGGGTCTTGGGGGCGACGAACCAATCGATGGCCCGGGTGACCCCGGAGATCACGCTGGTGGCGAGGTTCGCCCGGGTGAGGAACAGGTAGAGCATCAGCACGGCGAGGGTGGCGACCATGACCCCGGCGAAGGTCCCCGAGCCGGTGAAGGTGGACTCGGCCTGGCCGCGCATGCGGTAGACGGATCCGCCGATGCTGCGGGCCCGCGCCCGGCGGGCGGCGCTGCGAGCGGCCCGGGCCTCGCCTTGGGCGGCGGTGGCGGCGTCAGTGGCGAGGGGGTCGGTCGCCTCGGCGGTCCTCGCCTGGGAGCGGCCTTCGGCCTTGATATCGGCGGGGGTAGCGGTGAGCTCGTCGAGCTCCTCCCGGTCGGCCTCCGTCTTGCTGCGGGCGCGCCACTTCCCGGTCTTGCGGTCGAAGACCCGGCCGTGCTCGCTGAGGGGGGTCGTGGTGGCGGCCATCAGAAGGTGGGGGCGGGGGGGCTAGAGGGGTTGTTCGTGTTCTGGGCGGCCGGGCTGGTCTTGGCGCCCGCGGCGGCGTCCTCGATCTGCGACCACAACGAGCTCGACGAGCTCGAGGAGGTTGAGGCGCCCGAGGAGCTCCCCGAGCCGGTCGAGGAGGAGGGGGTGGAGCTCTTCGAGCCGCTCGAGGATTTGCCCGACCCTGAGAGACCGACGATGCGGGAGGGAAGCCCCGCGACGAGCGTCTGAAGCAGGAGCCAGACGCCTCCGACGATGAGCAAGAGGCCGGCGGCGGTGCCGGAGGGGGACGCGGCCATCAGCTTGCCGCCTGGTGGAGGAACTTCGCCTTGAGCCAGGCGGGGAGGGTGCCGTTGGCGAGGTTGATCAGCATCACGAGGACGAGACCGGTCAGCGCCCAGACCGCGACGGTGTTCACGGGTCGCTCACGAGCTCGCGGTGCGCGGAGCGGGACCCCTCGTAGTTGCCGAGGATGGCGATGATCCCCCCGAAGATCAACGTCAGGACCTGGGAACTGTTCGCGGGAACCTCGCTGATCGAGTGATGATCGGCGACCTCGTAGAAGATCGCGACGGCGAAGATCACAACGGCGATCCCGAGGGCGGCGGCGAGGATGATCACCACGAGGTCGGGCGTCTGTCGTGGCGCCGTCATGCACTAGGAGAACCGGATCGAGAGGTGGATGAGGCCGACCGCCAGGGCGAGGAGGAAGACGAGCCAGAAGCTCGGCTGGGCGAACACGCCGACACGCCCCGGTACCGGGGTCGTGGCGATCGGGGTTGCCGCCTGCGGGGCCGGCTGCGGGGTGCTCATCCCGGTCGGCTGGACGGGCTCTTGAGCGATGCCGTAGTAGGCGGAGGTGACCATCGACATCAGATCAAGATCTCCTCGACGACCCGGGTGTACGCGCCGGGTTGAACGTCGACGGCCGGGTTGACGAACATGAGCGCCTGGAGGTTCGTGACGCCCTGGAGGAGGATCGCGTCCCGGCTCGGATTCCGTTTGAGGGTGTCGATGACGTAGGTGTCGTAGGGCAGCGGAGCCCCGTAGTCGCGCTGGTTCATCTCGGCGAGGGTGGAGGCGGGGTTCCAGATCCGCGGGGTGGAGACGAGGCCGTAGTTGAACTGGATCTGATCGATCAGCGCCGATGGGGCCGTCGATGGCAGCGCGGACAGAAAGACCTGGGGCGACAGTTCGCTCCGCAGGAAGAGACGCTGGAGGACGCCGGCGGTGCGTTGCACGGCGGCGGGCTGGCGGCCGGTGCCGGTGATCGCCTGGTCGATCCCCACGAACATGTGGATGCGGTTGACCTCGGGGAGGATCAGCTCGCCCTTCTGGCTCACCGGGATGTCCCACACGGTGATCTCGGGATACCACTGGCCGGTGATGACCCACGCCGCGTCGGACGCCCCGGTCGGGCTCTGGAGGTTGTGGGTGAGCTCTTGGGCAAGCTGGACGCTCACGGTCGCAGAGGAGCTCTGGAGGAAGAGGGAGCCGATCAGGCTGGTCTGGTCGACGGCGATGGGGATCTCGTAGGACAGGTAGAGCGGGTAGTTGCCCACGGCGAGGACATCGGTCGCGTCGCCGCCCACCGCGCCGGGGAACTGGTCGACGACGTTGCCGAACACGAAGGGTAAATCGGTCTGTTTGAGGGCATCGAGATCGAGCCCGTTGCAATCCCAGGTGTCGGCGCCGAGCCCAGCCGAGAGCTTGAAGCCCGACAGGAAACCGTAGGGCCAGCGCTGCCCGGGGGCGGGCCCGGCGGTGAGGACCTGGAGGTTGCCGACGAACTTCAGCTTGAGCAGAGAGCCGACGCCGGCGCGGGGCAGGTAGAACGTGGTCTGGTTGCCCGGCCCCGGCGTGGGTACCGGGTCGAGAGGTTGATCGTTGTTCTCGGTCATCGACGCGAACGTTGCCGGGTCGATGACGTAGGGGACCTCTGGGAGGCTGGAGAGGACGGCTGCGCCGGTACCGGTAGGCACGAATGGCTCCTTGGTCGACTAGATGGCGCCGGCGACCGTCGAGAGGCCGGGCACGCTGAAGCGGAGGAAGATGACCCGGAAAATCGCCACGCTGGCCACGCTGACCAGGGCGACCGCGAGCCAAAAGGCGAGATGGACGTGAAGATTCACCGCGGCCGCCTACAGATAGCTGGCCAGGCTCGGCTGAACCTTCGACAGGACGAACTTCGCGACGAGCACCGCGACGATCGCGATGAGCGCGGTCTGAAGCATGAGAGACCTCGATCCGCTGGACGCCGGCCCACGAGCTCGGGACCGAATGACGCTCCTACGGCTAGCCGCGCCCCCGGGCCGCCGAAATCCCATCATCAGATGGACAGGTGCGCGCGAAGCTCTAGGCCGTGGACCGGGCTGCGCTGCTAGCCAAGCTTCGCGAGCAGGCGAAGCTGGTCGAGGAGGAGCGCTGGAACCTGGAAGACACGCACTGGGCGGCTGACCGCGCGCTCCTCGAATACATCGACGACCCAGAGATCACCGAGGCCTACGACTCCTTCGACAAGTGGTACAGCTAGCCCTGGCGGTCGAGCTCGAGGGACGCCATGAACGCGGCCAGCATGTCCCGCTTTGCCTCCTCGATCGAGCTCTCCACGGCCCGGTGAATCGCCTCGCCCGTGTCGACCACGATCCGGGTCACCCTACGCAGGATCGTCAGGCCCACCACGAGCGCGGCGAGATCGACGACCGCCAGGACGATGAGGAGGGCCTGGTCCCAGGTCACGCGCGCTCGCCCATCAGAGAAGACGGGTCCTGGCGTTGATGTCGCGCCACAGGAAGATGGCGCCGATGACCGAGGCGGCGAACATCATGATGAGGCCCCAGGTGGGGATCTGGGAGCTCACGGCGCCTCGGCTCCGATCAGCTTGATGACGGCGCTGTGCGCTGCTTCGCCTGCGGCCTCCTGGTCGCGCCTCTCGGCTTCCCTCACCAAGCGCTGAAGGATCAGGTGTGCGGCGACCTGGGCCAGGCGGTCGAGGAGGATGACGGTGAGGGCGACGCGGAAGGTCTGGCCCCACTTCATGTCGGGCTCGTCGAGTCGGTGACGGCGGAGAGGAGGGCGCAGGCCTCCAGGCAGAAGCGGCCCCACTGTTCGGGGGTGAAGAGGATGCCGGCCTTGCCGCGCACGTCGAGCCATACGCCCATGGCGGTCGGGGTGATGAGGACCTGGTCCGGTTTGGCCGCCCGTTGGGGTGTGAGTCGGCGGCGCCAGTCGCGGGGCATCTCGCGGATGTGGTAGCCGCCGCCGGCGGCGAGGATCTCGGCTATCGGGCGGAGGTCACCGGGCGGAGTTGGCGGGTTGTCTGGTCCCACCAAAGGAAGCTCTTGGTCCTTGGGGGGAGGGTGCTCCATAGGGCCTCCAGTTCGGCGAGGGGTATCCCGAGGTCGGCGGCGACGGTGTCGCGGTCCTCCCGTTTGGGGAGCGGGTAGAGAGCGGCGTGGGTGGCGTTGGCCTTGACGCCGGTGTAGATGTTGCGGGGCCTGGTGGCGCAGGCGATGTGCGCGGTGGGCCATTTGCGGCCCGCGTAGACGCAGGCGGCGACCGCCTTGGGGCAGCGGGTGGCGGGCATGATGCGTTCGGCCTCATCCGCGAGGATCGACGCGCCCGGCCAAGAGTGCTCATCGACGACGAGCTCTTTGATCCGCCGGTAGAGGCGGTCGTAGGCGTCGAGGTCGTCGTGGTCGACGGGGACGAAGCGGATCGTGGAGGCCTCGGCCGGCCAGCTGCGCCCGGTGGGGTCGGCGGTCGACCACACGCCGGGTACGTCAGTCGCCGCCGATCCCATCGGGTCGACGATCACCCGCGGCGGCGGGCAGCGGGTCAGTAGCCACATCGCGAGCGTTGATTTCCCGCAGCCTGAGGGTCCCGTCAAAAAGATCCGTGAGGCCAACGGAATCGGCGAGGGGCTCGCCGAGGATGAGGAGAGGGGCGTCGATCCGTCCCTCGGGGTCGGGTCCGAGGAGTTCGAGCTCGTGGACCCAAGCTCCGTCGATGGTCCCGCCGGGGGCGATGGCGAGGGGCGGGGCGCCGTCCTCTCGGATGGCGGCGAGGACACTGAGGAGCCCGCAGATGGCGCGGTCGATGTCTCCGCTGTCGAGGTCATTGAGTGAGGCCCTGACCATTGGTAGAGCCCCAGCGAGCAGCACCGCTAGCGGCGAAACGTTCCCCGTCGAGGACTCCATCAAGGTCTCCTCGGCCTGCTGGAACACCAGGCCCAGCTTTTGTCGACTGTCCATCGGTGGCGTGCCTCCTGGTCTGGACGTTGCGTGCCATGTAGCCGCTGAAGGTGAGCGCGAGGACCACGTAGTCGCCGTGGAGCAACGCTCGGCGGAGGGTGTCGTTGCGGTTCGCGAAGCGTGTGAGCGGGGGGACGCCTTGGTCGAGCTCGTCGTCGGTGAACCGCCACAGGTCCGGCGTCACCGGGTCGATCATGTGCGCCATGTTCCCCATGCCCACGAGGACGCTTCGCACGAGCGCCTCGTCGACCTGGGGGACGACCTCGGCGAGGTCATCGGGGGCCTGGTCGTCCTCGAAAGGCGGGGGGGCCGGTGGGATCGAGCCGAGCTCCTGCGCCGGGGGACCAACCGGCGGATCGAAGACGCTCATGAAAGGATCCCGTCGATCCATTCGATGCGGGTTCCGTAGTCGGCGTGACCGTGGACGGCGAGAAAGGTCGCCATGTCGGGCCACAGCGATGTCGAACGAAACTGGGTCAGCCAGCGGACGGCGACGGTGCCATCGTCGAACTGCACGCCTTGGAACTGAGCTTCCTCAGGTGGGTTGCCGTAGCCGCCTTCCTCGTAATGGGCGGGTTGATTGGGCCGGTAGCCGGCGAAGAGCCTCACCGGAGGATCCTCCCGTAGTAGCCGAGCCGGCCTCTCGACGGGGTCACCGGCGCCGGGGGCGCCCCCAGAGGCGCCTCCTGGGCTGGGAGCCGGTGGCTCACGCCGTGCGGCGCCGGTGACGGCTCTTGCGAGTTAGGTAGGGGAACCGCTGGGAGAACATCGCCGGTGGCGGGATGCCGGCCGCGGGCCTCGTCGAGCTCCTGGTCGGGCGGCGGCTCGGGGAATCTCAGATCGCCGATACGCAGCTCAGCCGGCTCGAGGACCTCGACGGTCGCGATTCCTTCCAGCGCGGGCCCGGAGCTTGCATCCATGCCGCGGGCCCGCGTCGTCGGGGCGGGGGCTCCGGCCATTGCGGGCACCCTGGTCTCCTGGGGGGCTTCGCCGAGCTCGTTGGCGAGCCAGAGGCCGCCGCACGAGCGGCAGAGGAGCTTGGTTCGTCCGGCCGCCTTGGTGATCTTGCTGGTACCGCACCGGGGGCAGCTAACGGTCCGTTGAACACCCATGTCGTGAGTCTCGCGGGTCAACCTGCCTGCTCACAGCATGTATACCCTATGGTGAGTCGGCTTCCGTGGTGGCGCCCAGATGCTCGCCGCAATCCAGGCAGACGGCCTCGATCCGGTCGTGAGCGCAGCGCTCGGCCTCGCTGCGGGCCTGGGCGATCGCGTCGCGGACGAAAGCTGCCACGTTGAACTCCCGGGGCCGTTCGTCGAGCCAGGCCCGGTCCCGGGCGGACAGGTAGACCTGGATCGTCGGCATCGGCTCAAGTCACGTTGTCGGTGCGGAACGCGGTTGTCCAGGTGACCACGCCGACGATGCCATCGACGCCGATGCGCTTCTCTCGCTGGAACTGGCGCACGACGCGATCGGTCTCTGGGCCGAAGATCCCATCGACGGCGATGCGCCATCCCCGGTCTCGCATGCGCTGCTGGAACCGTCGCACAGCGTCGCCGGTGCTGCCCTGCCGGAGCAGTTGGCCGGGGAAGGGCGGCGGCTGGGGGCCGGCCGGAGCCGGCGCGGCGGGAGCCGGCGGAGAGGGTGCCGCCACGCCGGCTCTGCGGAGGATCTCGTCCCGCTGGGAGACCCGGAGGTCACACGGACAGGCGGTGGCGGGTCCGCCGCGGGCGCGGTGGTAGTTCAGGCCTGGGTCGTTGATCGCCTCGGAGAGCCGGAGCGGGATCCCGTGCGTCCGGGTCGCCCACTGCATGAGCTCGGCGAAGAGGTCCAGCTGGTGCTCGTTGAGAGGCTCGTCCCCGCCGGCGCAGCCCTCGGTCTCAACGCCGATCGAGTAGGCGTTGTGCGCGACGCCGTGCCACGCCCTGATCGAGGTATCGACGTGCTGGAAAGGGAGGCCGGCCTTCGGGATCCAGACGTGCGCCGATACCCGCCGGGCGATGTAGACGGGGAACGGGTTCCCGTTGCCCGCCTGGTGGTGGAGGGTGACCGCTATCGGCCGCAGGTCGCCTGACGCGCGCCACTGGTCCCGGTCGGTCGTGGTCCGGTCGGTCGGAACCGGCTGCCACGCGGCCGTGGGCCACCTAGCCATCTTCGGGCTCGTCCCCCAGGTCCTCGGGCGCGGGTCCCATGCCCTCGTCCTCCAGAGTCGGCTCCGGCTCCTCGACGGCGCCTTGATCGCTCACGGCTTCACGATCTCGGCGGCGTCCATCAAGGGATCTCCACGATGGCGGGGTTGGGCTTCGGAGGGAGATCAAGGCACCGGCGGGCGGCGTTCTCGGCCCATCCCCACATGAAGCCGCTAATCCCCTCGAACCGAATTCCCTCGGCGACGAGGGAATCGTAGAGGTCGTGTCCCTCTGTCGAGGCGAACCGCTCAGGGTTCTCCAGCGCCCATCTGAGGATCGCCCCGCCGGCGCACCGCGCTGCTTCGCCGTACTCAGTGGCCTCGTCATAAGGACCGGCTTCGAGGAGCCAGGTCCTCATGTCCTCGACCGACTGTCGCTCGTCAGCAGCGGGTTGTGGGGCGCCCCCGAGCACGGTCTCCAACGCGCGTTCGGCGTTGACTCCGAGGTGCGCGCCGTCGCTCATCAGCTTGCCAGTGCGAGCTCGTCGACGGGTTCATCGTCCAACGAATCGAGATAAGCGCCCATATCGCGAATGGCGATCCTAGCCTTTGCGTAGGTCAGCCCCGGCGGGGGAACGATGGGGAGCTTGGCCATGATCGCTTTGAGTTGGCGCCTGCGAATTGCCGCGTAGTCGGGATCGGCCTCGGCCCAAGGGACGCCTTCGGGGTCGATCAACCAGCCGACGATGCTCCATGCCTGTGAGCGGCTTACGCCGGCGTCGATGAGATCTCTGGCGAGCTCTCGGGCTTCGTCGGTCGTCTCCGGCCGGTAGAGCTCTTCGTCGATGCGACTTTTCGGTCCTCGTGCTCCCATAACAGAGTTCACTCTACCGATGGGGTCGGCCGGCCGAGTGCTTCTCTGGCCTCCTGGATGAGCTCTTCGCGGACCGGTTGGCGTGGCTGCTCGGGCTCGATATCGCGGAATCCACCACGCGGGGAAGCGGGTTGCGGGGCCGGACGGCGGACCGCCGCGTAGAGCTCGTCGATGATGGCGGTGAACCTCTGGAGCTTCGCGGCGAGCGTGTGGGCCAGGGCTTCGAGCTCGTCGACTCGTTCCGGGTAGCGCATCTCTAGGACCCTGAGGCGGCGGCCGGGTTTGCTGTCTCGGATGATGCGATGGCCGTGACGATTGATTGCCGAACGGAGCCTGTCGTAGGCCTCTGGTGATGGATCTTCCTCCCTCTCTCCACTCCCTAGAGAGTGAGAGAGAGAATCTCTCTCTAAAGACAGAAGGAGAGGGTCCTCGGGCGGCTCGCCGTTTGTGTGAACCTGGAACGTATGTTCTGGCTGCTCAGAAGGGGTGCTCTGGCCGTTTGTGTGAACATGCTCGCCGTTTGCGTGAACCTCATCACGCCTGGTCAGGAGCCCAACGAGCGCCTTTCCGAGCAAGTCTTGGACACTCAAACCAGGCTCCTGACCTGCGAAATGTTCACTTGAACGGCCTTCAGGTTCATGAAACTGCGCCACAAGAGAGAGCGCGACCCGTCGCCCGCTGGGCTTCCAGGGCACGCCGAGATTCATGCCTTTCGGATTCTTCATCGATCGGCCTCGGCGGTACTCCCAGTCCTTCACTCGTGGATTGATCCACCAAAGCGCGGGGTGCCGGCCCTTAGAGTCCAGCCGGGAGAGAACCTTCTCCTCGAGCAACCAGCCAAGCACCTTCCGGTCGTATCGAATCTCACCCTTCGTGACCCGGCCAAGCTCTGTGCGCAGGTCGTGGTCGGTCAGGGGGCGAGGGCGATCTTCCAGCGCGAGCAAGGAGACCAGGGCGTATCGCCGGCCCCACTTGCTTTGATCGATCAGGCCGAGGACATCACTGAGCGTGTTTGACATACTCGAACCGTAAACCGCGATATACGCTTGTGCGGTGGATGGTTACCGGGGGCTCAAGTCTTGGTCGAGCAAGAAGACGCCGAACTGCCAGGAGTGCGAGGACAGCGGCTGGCGGCTCGACGAGCTCGTGGTGACCGATGAGGCCGTGGCGAAGGGCTATCGGCTGGTTCCGCTCGCGGTGCCGTGTCAGTGCGAGGCGGGCCGGAGTCGGCTGGCGTGGATGGAAGGGCAGAAATGACCGAGGACCGTGACCTGACCGAGGTCGAGAATCCAGGATTGGCAGGGAAGGTTGTCGCGCAGACGATCTGGGCTGGCCCAGGGAGCGGGGAGAGCCTGGACGCCTGGCAGCGGAGAACCGATTCGCTGATCTCGGCGGCCGCCGACTCCGTCTGCCGATCGGCGCTCTACTGGCTCGCCGCGTTCAGAGTCGGGGAAGGGTTCGAACAGTGAGAGGGAACGGTCGCCATGCGATCCGTGAGAGGGCTGACGAGTTGGGGGTGGATTGGTTGTCGATGCCGCTGCGCCTTAAGTCGGGCTGGGTTGTCGCGACGGGTCGTAAGCGCTCGACGGGGGACATGTTCGTTCTGGCCAACTACGAGGGGATCGGGGTGCGGGAGCGGCGCCAGCCGATCCTGTCGATCAAGTTCACGTCGGCGGAGTGGGACAGGTTCTTGGAAAACAGGCGGGCGTCTGATGAAGGCGGGTGAACCTGATTCGCGTCAGTCGACCTTTGTCCGCTTGGTCAACGTCACCGATGTGTCGGAGTTCATGGGGCTGGGGAAGTCGCCTCGGACGGCGTACGCGTATGCCCGGGTGATGCAGCGGGTGCTCCCGTTGCTGGAGGCCCAGGGCGTCGACCTGGGCTCGTGTTCGGCGGCGGATGTGGCGA
>WQVT01000012.1 GCA_009785715.1 Acidimicrobiaceae bacterium
CCTGGCCACCGGTTACAAGATGGTCGACGGCGGGAAGTCCGTCGACATTTTCCTGCGTCACGGGGTCAAGTTCTCAGACGGCACGCCGTTCAACTCGGCCGCCGTGAAGTTCAGCATTGACCGTGTCCTGGCGAAGTCCAACACCAACGCCTGTGGGTGCGTGACCAACTTCCCGGTCGCGTCGATCAGCACCTCCGGCCCCTACACCGTCGAGCTGCACCTGACCCAGGTGTTCGGCCCGATCATCGGGGCGTTCTTCAACGAGGGCCCGAACTGGATCATCTCACCCACGGCGTTCAAGAAGATGGGCGAGCAGGCCTTCAAGACCAACCCGGTCGGCGCCGGCCCGTTCGTCGTGCAGCGCGACGAGCTGAACACCCAGCTGGTGCTGAAGAAGAACCCGCACTACTGGCAGGCCGGGCATCCCTACCTGAACAGCATCACGTTCAACGTGGTGGGCAATGACCAGAGCGCCCTCGAGGGCATCCAGGCCGGCCAGGCCCAGCTGTACCAGGGCTACGCCACCTTCTCGAACCTTGCGAACGTCCAGAAGACGATGACGGTCTCCGAGGTCCCGGCCACGGCTCCCGATGTGGTGCAGCTGAACACCAAGGTGGCGCCGTTCAACAACAAGCTGGCCCGCGAGGCGATCTACTACGCCACCGACGCGCCGGCCATCAACAAGGCGCTGACCTTCGGCTACGGCACCGTCACCCAGTCCATGACCGGCCCCGGCGGTGAGTTCTACGAGCCCAATGTTCCCGGCTACCGGACCTACAACCTGGCGAAGGCCAAGGCCATCGTGAAGCAGCTCGGCGGCATCACCGTCAACCTGAACACCATCGCCCTGGGCGCTGCGACCCAGACCACCGAGGCCCTTGCCAGTGAGTGGAACGCGGCGGGGATCAAGACCACCATCAACAACCAGAACCTGGAGCAGCTGATCCAGTCGTTCCAGACCGGCAACTGGCAGGCCATGCTCCAGACCACCGGCGGCTTCGACCCCGCCCTCGGCTACGGGCTCACCTTCCGGTACCTGTCGACCGCACCGTTCACCGGCGTGCACTCGAAGGCGCTGGACAGCCTGATCGCCCAGGCCACCGGCACCACCGTTCAGGCCAAGCGGTCGGCCGCCTACAAGGCGGTCTTCCAGGCGATCAGCCAGCAGGCCTACTCGCCGTTCATCTACGTCAGCCCCACCTTCAACGTGGCGGCCAAGAACGTCTTCGGTCCCGGCGTCTCCCTCAACGGCCCCCAGGTGAACTGGGAAAGCGTCTGGATGAAGTAGTCCTCTCGCGGGCCCGCGGACGGGTCCGCCCATACGAAGTCCTGTAGGAGTTCGGCGCGCGTGAAGGACCCGAGACCGAGTCCTGAACGCGCGCCGAACTCTTTGTAGGCTGGCGCCCCTGATGCTCCCGGTGCTCGTGGCCTCGACCGGCAACTGGTCCGTGGCCGTCGCCGTCGCGGTGGTCGCCACGCTGGTCCTTGTCGGCCTGGTCGTCGCCCTGGTGTCGGTCATCCGGGCGGCGCAGGCGCTGCGTCGCGCCGCGGAAGCCCTGGGCCAGGAGAGCGAGCGGCTGCTGGCGGAGCTCCGGGGAACCGTCCACCACGCCCACAGCGAGCTCGAGCGGGTCGACGGCCTGGTCGACTCGGCGGAGACCCTGACCGAGACGCTCACCGCCGCCTCGCACGCGGCGTACCTCACCGCTGCGAGGCCGTTGATCAAGGTCCTGGCGTTCCGCCGGGGCACCGCAAGGGCGGCGCAGTACCTGTGGTCCTCCTCCGGCTCGGGCTCCGGCGGCTCGACCTCCGCCGGCTCGGCCGAGGTTGGGCGCGCAAGGCGCCGCCGTGGGCTCCCGCCCGGCGAGCCTCGCCCCACCCCCACCTGGCGGCGCTGAGGTGTTCAAACGGGTGCGATGGACCCTGTTCGGGGCGTTGCTCGGCGCCGGCGGCTCGATGTGGGCCCGCCGGCGGGTCCGGCGGAAGCTGGAGAGGTACCTGCCCGCGCAGCTCGGCACGGAAGCACGCCAGCGCCTCTCGATAGCCGGCGAGGACCTCCGGGCCGCCCTCGACGAGGGCCGTGCGGCGATGGCCGAGCGGGAAGCCGAGCTGCGCAGCGCCTTCGCCGATCGGATGATCGCCCAGCCGGTCCGGCCGGGGCGGATCATCGACGCCCACCCTCCGTCCCTGAGCGGCGACACCAAGGCGTCGCCGGTGCGATCGAACGGCGACGCCAAGGCGTCGCGCGTCGCAGCGAACGGCGACTTTGAACGGCCCTGACGGCTCCCCGGATACGCTTCGGGGACCATGGACGCGAACCAGCTTCGGCGCGCTTTCACCGACTTCTTCGTCGAGCGCGACCACGTAGCGGTAGCGTCCGCCGGCCTCATCCCGCATCACCCCAGGGCCCCGCTGTTCACCAACGCGGGGATGAACCAGTTCATCCCGTACTTCCTGGGCGAGGAGATCGCCCCGTTCAAACGGGCGACCACGGTGCAGAAATGCGTGCGCATCCGGGGCAAGCACGACGACATCGAGCTGATCGGACGGACCACCCGGCATCTCACGTTTTTCGAGATGCTCGGGAACTTCAGCTTCGGCGACTACTTCAAGGCCGAGGCGATCCCCTGGGCGTGGGAGTTTCTGACCGAGAAGCTGAAGCTCGACGCCGAACGGCTGTGGGTGACGGTCTTCACCGAGGACGACGACGCCTCGGCCATCTGGCACGAGCAGGTCGGCGTCCCCCTCGAGCGCATCCAGCGGATGGGCGAGGACAACTTCTGGGAGATGGGCGACACCGGCCCCTGCGGACCCAGTTCGGAGCTCTACTTCGACCGGGGCCCTTCCTTCGGTGAAGAGGGGGGCCCGGCGCATGGCGGTGAGGAGCGCTACGTCGAGATCTGGAACCTGGTCTTCCCCCAGTTCGATCGCCAGCCCGACGGGAGCCTGCCGCCCCTGCCGCATCCCGGCATCGACACGGGGGCGGGTCTGGAGCGGGTCCTCTCGGTCATCCAGGACGTGCCTTCGGTGTGGGAGACGGACCAGCTCCGGACCCTGATCGCGGCGGCCGAGCGGCTCACGGGCCGCCGCTACGGGGACGACCCGGAGACCGACGTCGCCCTGCGGATCCTGGGTGACCACGCACGGTCCATGACCTTCCTCATCAACGACGGCGTCTTCCCCTCCAACGAGGACCGCGGGTACGTGCTCCGCCGGCTCATCCGGCGGGCCGTCCGTCAGGCGTACCAGCTCGACGTCGAGCGGGCCGCCACGCCCGAGCTGGTCGGCGCCGCCATCGAGGTGATGGGCGAGGCCTACCCGGAGCTCGTCACCAACGCCGACTTCATCCTGTCGACCGCAGGGCGCGAGGAGTCGAGGTTCCGCGCCACGTTGAGGTCGGGTTTGGCGATGCTCGAAGACACCCTGGCCGGCGCGTCGGAGGTGCCGGGCGAGGTCGCCTTCCGGCTGCACGACACGCACGGGTTCCCGATCGAGCTCACCCGGGAGATCGCCGCCGAGGCGGGCGTCGGGGTGGACGAGGCGGGTTTCGAGGCCGCCATGGCCGCCCAGCGCCAGCAGTCGAAGGAGGCGGGCAAAGGTCGACTGACGGCGGGGAGCGACCTGAACGATCTCTACCGCTCGTTGCTGGCGGAGCACGGGCCGACCGACTTCGTCGGGTACACCGACAACGAAGCCAACGCGGCCGTGCTGGCGGTTGCCGAGGGCGCCGATCCTGAGGGGAAGGGAGGCCGGCTCGAGATCTTCCTGGACCGGACGCCGTTCTACGCAGAGGGGGGCGGCCAGGTCGGCGACACCGGGGTCGTCGAGACCGACAGCGGGCGGGCACGGGTGGTCGACACGACCTATGCGTTGCCCGGCCTGATCCGCCACGTGGCGGTGGTCGAGGAGGGCTCGCTCGACCCCGGCCAGACGGCGACGGCGAGCATCGACGCCGAGCGACGGGCGGCGATCCGGCGCAACCACACCGCCACGCACCTGCTCCACTGGGCGCTGCGCCACGTGCTCGGGAGCCATGTCAAGCAGCACGGATCGGTGGTCGCGCCCGACCGCCTGCGCTTCGACTTCACCCACTACGGGGCGGTCACCCCCGAGCAACTGCGGGAGATCGAGGACCTGGTCAACGGCCAGATCCTCGACGACGCCGACGTGTCGGTTGACGTGATGAGCAAGGGCGACGCCGATGCCTCGGGGGCGATCGCCTTCTTCGACGAGAAATACGGCGAGACGGTGCGCGTGATCTCGGCCGGCGCCGACTCGAGGGAGTTCTGTGGTGGCACGCACGTCTCCCGCCTCGGTCAGATCGGGGCCTTCGACATCGTCTCGGAAGGGTCGATCGGCGCCAACCTGCGCCGGGTGGAGGCCACGACGGGGACGACCACCCTGGAACGGCTTCGGGAAGACGAGGGGTTGATCGCCTCGGCGGCCGGCCTCCTCAAGGTGCGACCCGACGAGCTCGTCGGCGCGATCCAGCGACGCCTCGACGACCAGCGGAGGTTGGAGGAGCGGCTCCGCGCCGTCCAGCAGGCCAGCCTCGTCGGAGAGGCCCGGACGCTCGCCGCCCAGGCGGTGGACCGCATCGTCGTGGCGCGCCGCGACGAGCTCGCCCCGGACGCGCTGCGCGAGCTGGCCAGCCAGATCCGTCAGGTCGACGGGGTCGAGACCGTCGTCCTCGGCGGCTCCCCGGACGGCAGCAAGGCGGCGCTGGTGGCGATGGTGCCGAAGGGGGCCGCCAAGGGAGCTCCCGAGCTCGTCTCCGCGGCCGCCCGCATGGTGGGCGGGGGCGGTGGGGGGAAGAACCCCGAGGTGGCCCAGGCGGGTGGGCGCGACGCGTCGCGCCTCGACGAGGCGCTCGACGCCGTCCGTGGCCTGCTCGGCCTGGGCACACGGCCGGTCCTGGATAGTCAGCGGGCCGGGGGACTGCCGCCCTCATGACGGCCGCAGCCGGCGGTCGCTCCGAGGGCAAGGGAGCGATCCCGGCCGGCGGGCGGGTGCTCGGGATCGACCTCGGGGCGAAGCGCGTCGGGGTTGCGGTGAGCGACGGCGACCAGCGGCTGGCCATGCCGGCGACCACGCTGGTGCGTAGCGGTGACCGACCCCGCGAGCACCGGGCGCTCGTCGAGCTGGCACGGGAGTACGAGGCCGTCGGCGTCGTCTTCGGGCTCCCCCTGTCCCTGTCGGGAGCGGAGGGGCGGGCCGCCGCGGGCGCCCGGGCCGAGGCGGAGCAGGTGGCGAGCCTGCTGGCGGTCCCCGTTGACCTTGTGGACGAACGGCTGACTACCGTGGAGGCGGCAGGCGCACTTCGCGCGGCGGGCCATCCCACCCGCCGCCAGCGCCAGGTGATAGACCAAGTGGCCGCGGCCGTTCTCCTCCAGTCTTGGCTCGACCGCCGGGCCGGGCAGCGGGAGGCTGGTGGTGGCGATCCAGCCGGCAGGGAAACGGCAGCGCCGCGCACGGCAGAGATGGAGCGACCCGGAACGTGACGGGCTACCAGGACGATGACACGGGAGGCCACGTGCCTGCTGATCGACGCGTCCGCACGACCCCTTCAGAGAGCGACTCGTGGCCCGTCGAGGAGAGCCGCGACGGCGAGTACCGCTACTGGCGTGAGGAGACGGAGGAGGGACCCTTCGATCAGGACTCGGAGTCGGACCACTCCGTAGAGATCCTCGACGATGGCCACGGTGGGACCGGCTACTCCCTCGACGGGGCCCCTGCCGGCGCCCCGCCGGCTGAGGTTGCCCGGCGAGGTGGCCGGACGGCGACGCGTCGACGCCGGCATCCCTACGTCCGCCAGCACCGGATCCTCGCCGCCTTCGCCCTTTTCGTGGTCGTGGTCCTCATCGTGGGCGCGATCGGCGTGGTCTATGCCCGTCGGCAGATCAACCCCGGCGGCCGGCTCGGCGCCGTCGTCACCGTCAAGGTCCCGAAGGGCTCCTCGACCTCGGAGATCGGGACGATCCTGGCGCAGGCGGGCGTCATCCACGCGGCGCGTCTCTTCCCCGTTTACGCCAAGCTCACGAACTCCTCGGGGCTGCTCCCCGGGACGTATCACCTCGCCAGGAACGAGAGCTACAGCCGGGTGATCGACATCCTCCAGAAGGGCCCGCCGCTGATCATCGACAAGCTGACCATCCCCGAGGGCTTCACCCTGGCGCAGATCGCGGCCCGGTTGAGTGCCCTCCCCGGGCTGCACCTCTCGGCTGCCAAGTTCCTGGCCGCGGGGACCAGCGGCAGGGTCCGGTCGCAGTTCGAACCGCCGGGGGTGAACAACCTCGAAGGCTTGGTGTTCCCCGCCACCTACGAGATCCGCCAGGGTCAGGAAGAGGCGGACATCCTGCAGGAGTTGGTCAACACCTTCGAGGAGCGCGTCGACGCGCTGGGTCTGGTCGACGACGCGGCCAGGCTGCACTACACCCCCTACCAGGTGGTGACCGTGGCGTCGATCATCGAGCGGGAGGCGAAGCTCGCCGAGGACCGGCCCTACGTTTCCAGCGTTCTCTACAACCGGCTTGCCAGGAACATCCCGCTCGGAGCCGACTCGACGCAGACGTACTACCTCCGCCTGACCCATCCCGATCTGCTCCCGACGGTCGCCGAGCTCAACGCGCCGAGCCCCTACAACACCCGCCTCCTCCACGGCCTGCCGCCGACCCCGATCGCCAATCCGGGCATCCCGTCCCTCGAGGCGGCGATGGACCCCATCAGGAGCTCGTATCTGTATTTCGTCGAGATCAACCCTGACGGCAAGCTCGGTTTCGCCACCGACGGGGCGGGTTTCCTCAAGCTGCAGGAAGAATGCCGGAGCGCCAACCTCTGCTGAGCGCCCAGACGCTGGTGGCCGGCGTGATCGGCGATCCGGTCCATCAGTCGCTTTCCCCGACGCTGCACAACGCGGCGTTTGCCGAACTGGGTCTGGACTGGGTGTATGTCGCTTTCCCGGTCCCGGCGGGCCAGGGCGCCGCCGCGGTTGAGGCGATGCGCACCCTCGGGGTGCGGGGGCTTTCGGTGACGATGCCGCACAAGTCCACCGCGATCGGCGGCGTGGACCGCCTCAGCGCGACCGCCTCGCGCCTCGGGGTCTTGAACACCGTGACCCGGCGGGGGGGCGATCTGGTCGGCGACAGCACCGACGGCCCCGGCCTGATCGATGCGCTGCGGGGCGAGCAGGGATGGGAGCCCAGGAGCCGGAGGGTCGTGATCCTCGGCACCGGCGGGGCGGCGCGGGCGGTCGCACTGGCGCTGGCCGAGGCTGGGGCGGCAGCCGTCGTCGTGGTCGGCCGCCGCGCCGACGCCGCCGCCTCGGTGGCCGCGCTCGCCGGCCCGGTCGGCTCGACCGGCGCGGTAGAGGAGATCTCGGACGCCGACCTGGTCGTCAACGCCACCCCCGTCGGCATGGTCGCCCACTCCGGCGATGGACTGCCCCTGGGCCTCGATCCGGACCGGCTCGGCTCGGGACAGCTCGTCGTCGACCTCATCTATGCGCCGGCCGTGACCCCGCTCCAGGTCGAGGCCCGGACGCGTGGCGCCGAGGCCGTCAACGGGCTCGGGATGCTCATCCACCAGGCAGCACGGCAGTTCGCGGCGTGGACGGGCGAACAGGCGCCGATCGAGGCGATGCGCGCTGCGGCTCGGGCCGAGCTCTCCCGACGGCTGGGCTAGACGCCGCCCACTAGAATTGGGGCGTGCTGCGCTATCTCACCGCCGGGGAATCCCACGGTCAAGGGCTGGTCGTGATCGTCGAAGGCCTCCCCGCCGGCCTCGAGGTCACCGAGGAGATGATCCAGGCCGAGCTGTCGCGTCGTCGCCTGGGATATGGCCGCGGTCCGCGGATGCGCTTCGAGCAGGACGAGCTGACGCTGATCGGCGGGATCCGGCACGGGCGCACCCTCGGCTCCCCGGTGGCGATCGAGATCGGCAACACCGAGTGGCCGAAGTGGACCGAGGAGATGTCCCCGGCCCCCGGCCGCACCGAGAAGCCGCTCACCAAGCCCCGCCCCGGCCACGCCGATCTGCCGGGCATGCAGAAGTACGGGTTCGTCGATGCTCGCGACGCACTCGAGCGCGCGTCGGCCCGCGAGACGGCGGCCCGGGTGGCCGCCGGGTCGTTGGCCAAGGCGCTCCTCGCCCACCTCGGCGTCCAGATCGTCAGCCACGTGATCCAGATGGGCCCCGTCGTCTCGAAGTCCACGCTCCGTCCCCGGCCCGAGGATCTGGCCACCGTGGACGACTCGCAGGTCCGCTGCTTCGACCCCGAGGCCGAGGCGGGGATGGTCTCGGAGATCAAGGCGGCGGCCAAGGTCGGCGACTCGCTCGGGGGCGTCGTCGAGGTCATCGGCTATGGCGTCCCCGTCGGCCTCGGCAGCTACGTGCAGTGGGACCGCAAGCTCGACGGGCTCCTGGCGCAGGCGTTCGTCAGCATCCAGGCCGTGAAGGCAGTCGAGATCGGCGAGGGGTTCGACGTCGCCGGGCGGAGGGGTTCCGATGCGCACGACGCGATCGTCTGGGACCGCGAGGCACGCGTCTACCGGCGGGAGTCGAACCGCAGCGGCGGGATCGAGGCGGGAATCTCCAACGGTGAGCCCCTGGTGGCCCGGGTGGCGATGAAGCCGCTGGCGACCCTCAACCGGCCGGTGCTGAAGACGGTCGACACCGTCACGAAGGAGGAGACGGTGTCGTTCAAAGAGCGGACGGATGTGACCGCCGTGCCGGCCATGGGCGTGGTCGCGGAGACGGCGATGGCCCTCGTGGTGGCCGGCGAGGCGATGCGCAAGTTCGGGGGCGACTCGCTGGACGAACTGGTCCGCAACCACGACGCCTACCTCGCCGACCTGGCCCAGAGAGCGTGAACGACCGGGCCAGGCGGATCTGGTTGGTCGGCATGATGGGGTCGGGAAAATCGACGGTCGGCGCGGCGCTGGCTGAGCACCTCGGGTGGGAGGCGCTCGACACGGACACCCTGGTCGAACGCGAGGCCGGCGAAGCGATCGCCGATCTGTGGCGGCGAGAAGGCGAGGCGGCGTTCCGGGCGCAGGAGGCGGACGTCATCGCCCGGGTCGCAACAGCGGGGGAGCGACTGGTGGTGTCGGTTGGCGGCGGCGCGGTCCTGGACCCGGCGAACCGCGACCAGATCAGCCGATCGGGGTTCGTGGTCTGGTTGCGGGCCGACCCGACCACGCTTCTCGCCCGCGTCGGCGCCGGCGCCGAGCGCCCCGCGCTCGGCGGGGATCCCCGGGCCACCCTGGCGCGGATCGACGCCGATCGGCGGCCCTTCTACCGCCAGGTGGCCGACTTGGTGGTCGACGTCGACGGGGTGGCCCCGGACGACGCGGCGCAGACCATCATCACCTCGGCTGAAGGAGCGCTCGTTCGTGCATGAGATCAAGGTTCCCCTCGGGGAGCGGTCCTATCCGGTGTTGGTCGGGGCCGGTGCCCGTCACCGCCTGCTCGAGGTGCTCCCGATCGGGGCCACGAGGGCGGCGATCGTCACGCAGGCCTCGATTCCCGTGACGGTCGACGCCGGCATCGAGCAGCAGGTCTTCTACCTGGACGAGGGCGAGGAGGCCAAGGAGCTGGCCTCGGTCGAGGCACTCTGCCGGGACTTCGCGGTCTGGGGACTCCGTCGCACCGACGTCGTCGTGGCCGTCGGCGGGGGCGTGGTGACCGACGTCGCCGGCTTCGCCGCCGCCGTCTATCACCGCGGCGTTGCGGTGGTGCACGTGTCGACCACGCTGCTCGGCCAGGTCGACGCAGCAATCGGCGGGAAGACGGCGGTCAACCTCCCCGAGGGCAAGAACCTGGTGGGGGCGTTCTGGCAGCCGTCCGCCGTGCTCTGCGACACCGAGACGCTCTCGACCCTCCCGCCCCGCGACTACCGGAGCGGTCTGGGCGAGATGGCGAAGTATGCCTTTCTCGGCGTGCGGAACCTCCCGGACCTGGCCATCGAGGACGCGGTGGCCGCCTGCGTCGCCGCCAAGGTGGACTTCGTCTCCGGGGACGAGCGGGAGTCGGGTCGACGTGCGCTGCTCAACTACGGCCACACCCTGGCGCATGCCCTCGAGACCGTCGACCGCTACGACCTCCACCACGGTGAGGCGGTCGCCATCGGGCTCATCTATGCCGCCCACCTGGCACGCCGCCTGGGACGGATCGACGACGACTGGGTCGCCGAGCACTACCGCATCGTCGGCGGCTATGGCCTTCCCGAGCGACTCCCCGAGGGGGTCGACCCCGACGAGTTGGTACGGGTGATGGGGCGGGACAAGAAGGCTACCCACGGGTTGACCTTCGTCCTGGACGGACCCGCCGGCCTCGAGGTCGTCTCCGGCGTGAGCCAGGACCTGGTCCGGGCGACGCTGAACGACCTGGCCGGGTGAGCTCGGCGTGAGCGACGGCGAATGGACGCCGGTCAGTACCGGCGAGGGGCTGCGTGTGGTGCTCCTCCTTTCTGGCCCGAACCTCAACCTGTTGGGTGAGCGGGAGCCGGCCATCTACGGCACCGACACCCTGGAGGACCATGTCGAGGCCGCCACCGATGAGGCGGCCAAATACGGCTTGACGGTCGAGCACGTGCAGTCCAACCACGAAGGGGACCTCGTCGACGCGGTGCACTGGGCCCGGGAGCGGGCGGTGGCGATCGTGGTCAACCCCGGGGCGATCACCCACTACGGATGGTCGCTGCACGACGCTCTCGCCGCCTTCGACGGGCCGATCGTCGAGTTGCACCTTTCGAACACCACCGGCCGCGAGCCATGGCGACGGACCTCGGTGGTCGCCCCGGTCGCCACCGGCACCATCGCCGGCTTTGGCCGTCTCGGCTACCGCCTGGCCATGGAGGCGGTCGCCGACCTCCTCGGCTGACCGTCGTCACCCGGTGAGCCACCACTCGGTGAGTCATGCGGCGGTGGTCCTGGGCTCGGCGATGCTGGCCCTGATCCTGTCGCCTGCCCTGAACCTGCTTGCGGACCGCTCGCCCGGTGATGCGCGCGGTGCGCCCCTGCCCGGCCGCCGCGTGGCGCTCGGGGTGGCGGTGGTGGCGGCGTTCGTCGCCGCTGCCCTGCGGCTCGGCCCGTCCGCGATCCTGCCGGCCACGCTGGCGCTCTTTGCCGGCCTGGCCCCACTCGTGGCGTGCGACCTGGAGCACCGGGTGCTGCCGCGCCGGATCGTCTACCTCACCGCCGCCCTGGCGGGCGTGGCCCTCCTCGCCGCCGCCGTAGGGACGGGGGCGTGGCACCGCCTCGCAGTGGCCGGCGGCTGCGCCGTCGGCGCCTTCGCCGCGACGTGGGTGGTGCACGCCGCCAACCCCCGCTGGTTGGGATTCGGCGACGTCCGCCTGAGCGCCCTGATCGCCGGCGTGCTCGGCTGGCAGGGCGTCTCTCGAGTCTGGCTGGCGCTGGTGGTGGCGAACCTGGCCGGGTTGGCCGTGATGGGGGCGCTCATCGCGCTGCGCCGCGCCAGGCGCGACAGTCCGTTTCCCTTCGGGGTGTTCCTCGCGGTCGGGGCCGTGGTGGCGACGCTCGTCTGACCGCCCGTATATCGAGATGTTCCTTCCGAGTCGCTGATCGTTCACTCCGAATTGCCCAAGCGGACCTTTCAGGTAGAGGACAGAGTTGCCAAGCTCTTGTTTCGTGCTCGGCGGCCCCCCAAAGCTCGGCAAATCGGCGCGCATGCTCGTGGCCGTGGGCGCCGCGGCGCTGCTCGGGTCGGGCATCGGTTGGCCGGTCACGGCCGGTGCGTCGGACCCGGCAGAGGGCCTTCCCCCGGTCGCAGCGGCGGGCCCGGCGACGGGGAAACCGGCCCCGTCGGCGAAGCACGTGCTACCCGGAAAGGAGAGCGCAAAGGCCGCGTCGAGCCCGAAGACGGTCGTTCCACCGGACGACGGCGTGCCCCGAGGCAAGACCGCCGCCGGGCTGCTGGAACAGGCCGAGACGTTGAGCTCCGCTGGCGCGAAGAGTGCGGACAACGCCCAGCTGGCGTCGGTGGTGACGCGGTTCAACGCGGCCAGCGTGACGCTTGCCAAAGACCGCAGCACCGAGGCGCGGGCGCGCCGGGCCCTGCGCGGCGCTGACGCCAGGGCTTCCGCGGCCCGCGGCGACTACCGGCAGCTCTCCACCGCATTGAAGGCGGCCGCGATCCGGCTCTACATGAACGGCCCGCTGCTGGCGGTTCCCCACAACCTCACCAACGCCAACCAGCTGCTCTACGCGACCGGCTACGAGGAGACCGCCCTGAACCCGAAGGGCCTCCTCGATCGACGCCGCCTGGACGTGGCGATCGAGAAGCGGGCCCTCGGGAAGGCCCGTCATGAAGAGGCGGTCGCGACCAGGAACGCTCGAGGGGCAGCGTCGGCGCTGGCCGCATTGAGGTCGGAAAAGGTGAAGCTCACCGAGCAGTTGGCGTCGTTCACCCCAACCCTCGCCGAGGCGGTCCTGTCCGAGGAACAGACCCTCGCCGCGCAAGCCAGTACCGAGCTCATTTCGCCGAACGCGCTCGAATTCCCCACCGCCTCCACGACCGCTTCCACTCCCTCCCCGACTTCAGCGTCGGCCTCTTCTCCCGCCTCGGCGCTGGCGGCCGCTTCGACCGACCTCCCCGCGCCGATGTCCACCACCGACATTGCCCTCAAATGGGCGTTCGCCGAGCTCGGCGTGCCCTATCTGTGGGGCGGGACGACCCCCGCCGGATTCGACTGCTCCGGCCTGACCCAGTTCGTGTGGGGCAAAGCCGGGGTCTGGATCCCGCGTGTCGCGGCCGACCAGTACGCGTGGGCCATCCCGGTGCCCCTCTCCCAACTGCTCCCCGGGGACCTCGTGTTCTTCGGGACGACGGACATCCACCACGTGGGCATCTACATCGGCGGCGGATTGATGATCAATGCTCCCCACACCGGCACCGTCGTCCAGATCAGCTCGATCTGGTGGTCCGACCTGGCGGGGTTCGGCCGGGTCCACGGCCCCGGTGTCCCCGTGCCGCCCCACGACCTTCCCACGCCGACCAACCCGGCCGCGCCCGTCGTCGTGCCGACCGCCGGCCTGGTCCCCTCGCAGTCCGCCCCGCCGCCCGGTTCCCACGTCTTGGGCTCGACGCGGCCGAAGGGCACGGCCTCGCCGTCGGCGACGAAGCCGACGACCCGGCCGGGGTCGACCGCCAGACCAGGCGCCGCCCGCGGCTCGGCGCCGCCGGTCTCGAGCCCGCCCACCTCGGCCCCGGCCACCCCGCCGAGCACCTTGCCTCCGAGCGCTACCGCGACGACCACGACCGCGCCGCCGACGACGGCTCCGCCGACGACCACGGCTCCGCCCACCACCGCCCCGCCGCCCACGGACACGACGCCGCCGACGGACACCACGCCCACCGACACGACGCCGCCGAGCGACACCACGCCCACCGACACGACGCCGCCGAGCGACACCACGCCCACCGATACGACGCCGCCGAGCGACACCGCGCCGACGGATACGACGACGTCGACGGATACGGTGCCGCCGAGCGACACCACGCCACCGGTGTCCTGATCGCCGGGCGCCGGCGGTCTGGTACACCGACGTTCTGGTACACAGGGGGCGTGAGCATCCCCTCGGCCGACGTCGCGCTGGATGGCCCCCTGCCGGCGATGGACGTGGCGGGGCGCATCGACCGCCTCCGGGCCGCGATGCTCGCTGAACCAGAAGATGTGGAGGGCGACGGAGTGTCCCCCCTCGAGGCACTGGTCGTGACGAGCCTCACGAACATCCGCTACCTGACCGGGTTCGCCGGATCGGCGGGACTGCTTTTCGTGCTCGGCGAGCGCAACGTGCTCGTCACCGACGGCCGCTACGCCGAGCAGTCGGTCGAGCAGATCGCCGCCGCCGGCGCCGACGTCACGGTCGAGGTGGCCCCGGCCGCCCGGCAGGCCGAGGTGTGCGCCGGACTGGTCCGGGGAGCCGGCGCAGCCCGGGTCGGCCTCGAGGCGGCGCACGTGAGCTGGGCCCGCCAGCAGGCGATGGCCACCAAGTGGTTCCCCGGCGTGGAGCTGGTCGCCACCCTCGGGTTGGTCGAGGGTCTCCGGCGGGCAAAGGACGCCGGGGAGCTGGCCCGTGTCGCCCGGGCCGCGGCCATCGCGGATCGGGCCCTGGCCTCGGTGGTCGACCAGCTCGAAGAGGGCCCCACCGAGGCGGCGTTCGGGTTGGCACTCGATACCGAGATGCGCCGGCTCGGGGCGGCCGGACCGTCGTTCGAGACCATCGTCGCCTCCGGGCCCAATGCCGCCAAGCCCCACCACCGCCCGAGCGGCCGGCGGATCGGAGCCGGGGAACCGGTGGTGCTCGACTTCGGGGCGCTCTGCGACGGCTATTGCTCGGATATCACCCGCACCGTGTGGGTCGGTGAGCTCGCCGATCCGGAGCTGGCCGAGGTGGTCCGCGTGGTGACCGAGGCGCAAGCGGCGGGCGTCGCCGCCGTCGCCGACGGGGTGGCCTGCGCCGAGGTCGACCGCGTGTGTCGGGAGGTGATCGGCTCGGCTGGATGGGGAGAGCAGTTCGTCCACGGGACCGGCCACGGGGTCGGCCTCGACATCCACGAGGCGCCGAGTGTGGCGGCGACCTCGACCGATACACTGGCGATCGGCCACGTGGTCACCGTCGAGCCCGGGGTGTACCTCCCGGGACGGGGAGGAGTCCGAGTCGAGGACACCGTGGCGGTGACGGCTACGGGCCGCACGCCGCTCACGAACGCACCGAAGGAACACCGCTGATGCCTGCCGTGTCAACCAATGACCTGAAGAACGGGATGAGCCTCAACCTCGCTGAAGGGCTCTTCTCGGTGGTGGAGTTCCAGCACGTCAAGCCCGGCAAGGGCGGGGCGTTCGTGCGGACGAAGCTGAAGAACGTCCGCAGCGGTGCGGTCATCGAGCGCACCTATCGGGCCGACGAGCGGCTCGACCAGGCGCTGATCGACAAGCGTGAGATGCAGTACCTCTACCCCGACGGCGACTCCTACGTGTTCATGGACAACACCGACTACGAACAGCTGCACGCGACAAGGGCGAGCCTCGGGTCGGCCGCCAACTTCCTGAAGGCCGGGGACTCCGCGGTCCTGCAGATGTTCGACGGCGAGATCGTGGGCGTCGACCTGCCGGCGTCGGTGGAGCTCGAGGTCACCGACACCGAGCCGGGCCTGCAGGGCGATCGGGTGTCGGGTGCTCGCAAACCCGCGACGCTGGAGACCGGCTTCGAGGTCCAGGTACCCCTGTTTGTCAACGTCGGGGAGCGGATCAAGGTGGACACCCGCACCGGCGAATACCTCTCGCGGGCCGGCTCCTGAGCGATCCCGGCA
>WQVT01000013.1 GCA_009785715.1 Acidimicrobiaceae bacterium
CCGAACGAGGTGACCAGGGTGTAGCCCTTCCCGTCCCGCGAGCCCACCACGGCGACCGTCTCGCACTGGGTGGCACTGGTGCAGGTTTCGGGCGGCGGCGGCGCCGGAGTGAGGCAGGCGGTGGTCTGGTTCGCCGTGTTGTCGTCGGTGGCGGCGGTGGTCGTGCAGCTCGGGTCGATCTCCCAGGGCGGCACGCAGCTGACCACCCGGCAGTGGATCCGCCCGAGGCAGCTCACGTTCTGGTTGCACTGGCCGTAGCGGAACTGGAAGCACCCCGTCAGGTAGTTGTCGCACGACCCGCCGGCGCACTCGCAGTTCAGCCCGTCGCAGCCGGGATCGCAGAACCCGAAGCCGGAACCGCACCCGCTGGTGCAGCTGCACGTGGCGTTGCAGTCCATGTAGTAGCGGGGCCCGCTGCAGTAGATGGATCCGTCGGCCTTCCACCAGCCGCCCATCACGGTGCCCGCCGGGCACATGTTCTCGCCGTTCAGGACGCAGCAGAACTCCGTGTAGCCGGCGCAGCACGTGGTGCCGCAGCCGCAGGACGAGCTGCCGCAGCTGCACACCTGGGCGTACGCGGTGCCCGGCTCGAGCAGGTAGCTGGTGCCGCTCACGGTCAGGGCGCTCCCGGCGAAGGCCGAGCGAACCACGAAGCTACGGCGCGACAGGCGCGACTCGAGGAACCCGGACACCCGGTCGACCATCGTCATTGGTGCACTCCAGTGGTTTCCAAATGGCTCCGTTCGAAGTGGCTGGGGTCGAAATTGCGCAGTGCGGTCAGCCGCGCCAACGGGGACAGGACGGCGAAGGCGAGCCCTGCCGTCAGCACGCTCGCCACCACCAGGGGGACTCCGTGGTAGGGCTGTTGTGCGAGCACGCCCCCGATGGTGCCGGACACGCCGGCTATCGCCATCCCCACCCCGCCGGCACAGAGGCCGAGGTCGATGACCGCATGGAGGATGGTTGGAGGCGTGTCGGGTGAACCGAAACACCCGCAGGTGGCGAGCACCCCGCCCTTCGCCCGGGCGTAGAGCACGAAGCCGGCGAAGGCCAGGTAGGAGGCGGCGACGAGCGCCGCGAGCGGCCGGACGGGGAAGATCAGAGCCACCACGCCGAGCAGGCCCTCGAGGCCCGCCAGCACCCGCACCCCCGGGCTCAGGATGCGCATCGGCACGCCTCGGCGGGTTCCCCTGCCGGAGAGCTCCGCCAGCGCCCGGGCGGTGTCGCCCGGGCGGAGGGACTTGGCCGCCCCCGCGAACCCGAGCAGACCGACCGCCACCAGGTAGATGCCGACCAGCGCCATCAGGCACCTCCGACGGTTGTGGTGGGCGCAGCGGCGGCGGAGAGCGGGGCCGGCGGGGTGATGGTGATTCCCGCCAGCAACCGGTTGACCCTCGGGACGAGCGACGTCGCCAGGACGCTGCTCCCGAGGACGGCATAGAAGGTGAACGGCTTTCCGTTCTCGGTGAAGAACCACTGCGTCCCCGCCTGTCCGGGCGCACCCCGGCGCAGGAGGTAGGGCTTGAAGTGCTCGGGAGAGAGCGTGCGGGGCATGCCCACCCGGGCGAAGAGGGCCTTGCCGAGCGATTCCGGTCCGTACTGGAACAACACGGCGAAGATGTCGGTCGGGCTCATGGCCACCGGCACCCCGCCGCCGAAGTCGGCGGTGTTCTCGGGGATGGGGAACGTGGCGAAGTGCATCACCGGGTAGGTCTCCGTCCCCACCGCCGCGGCCCTCCGGAAGACGCGCCCCTCGAAGCCCGGCGGGAGCTCCGCAGAGAGGCCCTGACCTCTGAGCGACGCCATCAGCGCTGCGGGGTCGGGGTCGAGACCGGCTCCGACGTCGCCTCGGGGCCGGGTCGGGCCAGGTGGGCCGTCGAGGCGAACACGTCGTCGAGGCCGCGGGGGTACAGGCTCGGGTCGCCGGGGTGGATCCCGGCGCGGCGCAGCTCCTCGTCGTTCGCCTGCTCCCGCTCGGCCCCGTTCAACCCCACGGCCATGGCCCTGCTCGGCGCGGAAGTGGAGGCGAAGGGTCCCCTCGCGTCGACATCGGCCCGTCCGACCAGGTCGGCGACCTGGGAGAGCTGGTGGGCGACCCCCTCGCCGATGCGGCGACCGGCTTCACCGTCGACGAGCACGAAGAAGGGCGACCCGGGCACCTCGTAGTCCGACCAGGCCGCGGTCGACATGATCACCGTGATCCCGGGCGGCGCCTTGGCGGCGATGGTGTCGGCGCTCTCCCACTCCGGGCCCTTCGTGACCACCACAACCCGGGTGCTCGCCGGCAGCAGCGCACGCTGCGCCGGGTCGCCGAGGGCGCTCCAGAAGGCCTGGCAGCTGGTGCATCCCGAGGAGAGGAACGCGAGGAGCGTCTCGCCGGCCGTGCTCACCGACACCACGAGCTCGTCGCCGCCGGGGGCTCGGCCCTCGAGGTCGAAAACCGACGTCGAGTTTCGTTCGGATGGGAGCGGGGGGTTCAGGAGTGCGGGATTCGTCCGCAGGGCCACGGGAGTCTCCACTCCGCCGGACGGGTCGCCAGCGGCGGGATCGCCCACCCCGACGCCCAATGAGTGCAGTGCACGGATGATGTCCGCGTGGCTACGCAACAGGCCCACCACGAGCACCCCCAGCAACAACACCATCGCGATCAGGACCACCACGACTGCCAGCACATCGCCTCCTCTGCAATTCGGTCCCCGGCATCCAGACCGTGCCCAATTCCACCGAGGAAAGTTCTGTTTAGCAAGGTTGTCACCGCCTTGCGTGGATCTTGTCTACGCCTCCATCACAACCGGGACGATCATCGGACGCCTCCGGGTCCGCTCGGAGACGAACTTCCCGAGCGCTGCGCGGGCCCGCCGGCGCAGGTTCTCGACGTCGATCGGGCCGGGCTGGATGGCATCCACCATGGCGTCGGCAACCACCTCGCGGGCCTCGCCGAGCAGCTCTTCTGCCTCCGGCGCAAAGACCCAGCCCTTGGTGATGATCTCCGGCCCGTTCAGCACCTCGCCGTTCTTCGAGTCGACGGTCACCACCACGATCACCACGCCCTCCTCGGCGAGGACCTGCCGGTCGCGCAGCACCCCCCGACCCACGTCGCCGACGATGCCGTCGACGTAGAGGTATCCGGCCGCCACCGCCCCGGCGAAATCGATGCCGTCGCCGTCCAACTCGACCACGTCACCGTCCTCGGCCAGGAGGATGCGGTTCTCGGGGACCCCCACCAGCGCCGCGAGCCGGGCGTGGTGGGTCAGGTGGCGGAACTCGCCGTGAACCGGGATGAACGATTCGGGACGGCAGAGCGAGATCAGGGTCTTCAGCTCGTCGCGTCGGGCATGGCCACTGACGTGCACCCGGGCCAGCCCGGAATGGACCACGTCGGCCCCGCGACGGGTGAGGCCGTCGATGACCTTGCCCACGCTGGTCTCGTTGCCGGGGATGGCGTGCGAAGAGAGGATCACGAGGTCGCCCTCCCCCACGGTCAGCCAGCGGTTCTCTCCCCCCGCCATCAGCGCGAGGGCCGACATGGGCTCGCCCTGGGACCCCGTCGAGATGACGCAGATCCGCCGCGGGTCATAGTCGCCGACCTTCTCGATGTCCACGAGGCTCGCGTCGGGGATCGACAGGAGGCCGAGCGATCGGGCCAGCGCCACGTTCTTGCCCATCGAGCGGCCGAGGGTGGCAACCGTCCGACCGTGCCGGATGGCCGCATCCGCGATCTGCTGAATGCGGTGAATATGGCTGGCGAAGCAGGCGACGATCACCCGCTTGTCCGGGTTCTGGGCGAACAGTGCGTCGATCACGCCACCCACGCTCCGCTCGGAGTCGGTATGTCCCTCCTCCTCGGCGTTGGTGGAGTCGGCAAGGAGAAGCCTGACGCCCTCATCGGAGGCGATCGCCCCGATGCGGGCCAGGTCGGTGGCCCGCCCGTCCACGGGGGTGAGGTCGATCTTGAAATCGCCGGAGTGGAGGATGACGCCCTGCGGGGTGTGGAAGGCGGTGGCGAAGCCATGCGGCACGGAGTGCGTGACCGGAATGAACTCGACGTCGAACGGTCCGATCCGGCGCCGCTCGTGGTCGCGGACGATCACGAACTCCGTGCGATCGAGGAGCCCGGCCTCCTCGATGCGACTACGGGCCAACCCGAGACTGAGCTCGGACCCGAAGATCGGGAAGCTCAGCTCCCGGAGGAGGAAGCTGAGGCCGCCGCAGTGGTCCTCGTGACCGTGGGTGATGATGCATCCCTCGATCCGGTCGGCGTTGTCGATCAGGTAGGAGAAGTCCGGGAGCACCAGGTCCACGCCCGGCATGTCGAGGTCAGGAAACATGATCCCGCAGTCGAGGATGATGATCCGCCCCTCGACCTCGATGCAGGCACAGTTCCGCCCGATCTCGCCCAACCCGCCGAGGAACACCACCCGGACCGGGGCGGCGGGGGCGGTTCTGTCGGCCTCCGTTGATCCGCCGCGCCGGCCCCGCCGGGCGCGTCGGGTCGACTCCCCGGGAGGTGGCTCCGTGGCCGGGGTCGGGCTAGGCATGCGCGGTCGTCAGTTCGGCCACCACCCGACGGGCGACATCTTCGAGGCCGTCGGGCACCGGGTCCATCGGCGGCCGGCACGGCCCGGCCGGGAGCCCGAGGACCCGCAGCATGACCTTGGTCGGGAGCGGGTTGGGCGCCTCCTCGCTGGACTGGAACCGGTGCGATGGGATCAGGCGGGCGTTGAGCGCCCGGGCCCGGTCGACGTCCCCCTTCAGATGCGCCTCGACCATCTCCCCGAGCACCGCTCCGGCCCAGTGGGACTCGACCGAGATCACGCCGACCGCGCCGACCGACAGGAGTGGAAGCGTGTCGCCGTCGTTGCCGCTGTAGAGCTCGAAGCTGCCCGGGGCCTCCGCGATCAGCTCCGCCGTGGCGGCCGGGTTGCCGGTGGCGTCCTTCACGCCGGCGATGGTGCCCTCGTTCGCCAGCTCGAGGATCGTCCGGGTCGCCACCTTCCGCCCGGTGCGGACGGGGATGTCGTAGAGCAGGACCGGCAGGCCGTTCGCGGCAGCCGCGAGGGCCCGGATGTGGGCGGCGATCCCCGCCTGGGACGGGCGGTTGTAATAGGGCGACACGGCCAGGATCCCGTCCACCCCGGCCTCCACCGCGGCCTCGGTGAGCTTGACCGAGTGGGCCGTGTCGGCGGTGCTCGTTCCCGCCAGGACGGGGACGTTGACGGCCTCCTTGACCGTCTTCCAGAGAACGACCTTTTCCCCATCCGTGAGTGTCGGCGACTCCCCGGTGGTGCCGGAGAGGACCAGCGCGTCGTTGCCGTGCTCGACAAGCCACCGGGCGAGGACCACCGCCCCGTCGACGTCGAGCTCACCGTCGTCATGGAAGGGGGTGACCATGGCGCATACCACCGGACCAAAGCGAGGCATGTCGGCGATGCTACCCATCGGGTGTGACGGGCTTCGTGACCGCCGCTCGGTCCGGCATGGTCGAGAGCGGTCTGGATACGCTCGGGGCATGGCGGCACCCTTGCGAGTGGCGGTCCTCGGAGCCGGCGGGCGGATGGGATCGACGGTGTGCGAGGCCGTGATGGGCGCTCCCGACCTCGAGCTGGTGGCGGCCGTGGACCCCGTTCACGTCGGCGAGACGGCCCCGGGCGGTCTCTCGATTGCGGCGGGCGTCGACGCCGTCGGGGAAGCAGGCGCGGCGGCCGTCGTCGACTTCACGGTGGCCACCGCCGCCCGGGAGAACCTCCGTTGGTGCGCCGGCCACCACGTGCACGCCGTGGTGGGCACCACCGGGCTGAACGACGAGGACTTCGACGCCCTCGCGAAGCTCTTCCCCGCCGACGGCCCCGCCGGCTGCATCGTGGCGCCCAACTTCGCCCTCGGCGCGGTGCTCATGATGCGCTTCGCCGAGCTGGCCGCACCCTGGTTCGCCACGGCGGAGATCATCGAGCTGCACCACGACGCCAAGGTGGACGCACCCTCGGGCACGGCCGTCTCCACCGCCGAGCGCATGGCGGCGGCGTCGAAGGCCTGGGGCGTCGACCCCACCGAGGTGGAGCGCGTGGCCGGCGCCCGGGGCGGCCTGGGGCCGGAGGGGATCCACATCCATTCCGTCCGCCTCCGGGGCCTGGTCGCCCATCAGGAGGTCATCCTCGGCGACACCGGACAGACGCTCACGATCCGCCACGACACCACCGACCGGACCTCGTTCATGCCCGGCGTGCTGGCGGCGCTGCGGGCCTTGCCCGGGCGGCCGGGGCTGACCGTCGGCCTCGACGCCCTCCTCGGCTTCTAGACCGCCGGCCTCAAGGCCGCCCGCTGAGACCGCCCGCTTCGGACCGCCGGCTTCAGACCGTCGCCCCGAAGCGCTTCGGGAGCGGACCGATCGCGGCCAGGACGCGGGGGCCGGTCAAGACCCGGGCGGCGAGCTCGTTGACCTCCTCGAGGGTCACCCCGGTGATCCGTTGCTCGACCTCCTCGACGGAGAGCACCCGCCCGTGCACCAGCTGGCTGTAGCCGAGGCGGCTCATCCTGGCTTCGGGGTCCTCGAGCCCGAGGACCAGTGAGCCCCGCAGGTGCCCCTTGGCGCCCTCCAGCTCCTCCTCGCTGACCCCCTCGGCGGCGAGCCGGTCAAGCTCCTCGACCACCAGGGCGTGGACGGCCTCGGCATGGCTCGCGGAGGTCCCTGCGTAGACGGCGAGCGCGCCGGCGCCGGAGAAGCTGAGCCGGTACGAGTACACGGAGTAGGCCAGCCCCCGGTCCTCGCGGATGCTCTGGAACAGGCGTGAGGACACCCCGCCGCCGAGGACGTGGTCGAGGATCCCGAGCTGGTGCCGATCCTCGTCGTCGCGGCCCGGCGCGGCGACGCCGATCACCAGGTGCGCCTGCTCGGTCCGGCGACGTTCGACGACCGCCGCCCGGCTCGGGGCCGGCGGAGCGGTCCGGCTCGGGGACCCTCCGCCCGTCACGCCGACCCGGCGGCCGGCGATGCCGTCGACGATCCGGTCGTGGTTCACCCTGCCGGCGGCGGCGACCACCAGGTTGCCGGGCCGGTAGTGGGCCTCGTGGAATTCGGCGATCTGATCGCGGGAGATGCACGACACGGTCTCGGCCTCGCCGAGCACATCCCGGCCGAGGGGATGGCCCGGCCACATCGCCCGGCCGAACACCTCGTGCACCGCGTCGCCCGGCGTGTCGGCGTGCATCAGGATCTCCTCGAGGATCACCTGCCGCTCCGCCTCCACCTCGCCCGTGCGGAACGCAGGGGCCCAGATGATGTCGGAGAGGACATCGAGTGCGAGGTCGAGGCGGTCGGACGGCAGCCAGGCGTGGAACGCCGTGTGCTCCTTGGTGGTGAAGGCGTTCAGATCGCAGCCCACCGAATCGGTGGCGCGGGAGATCTCGCGTGCCGAGCGGGTCGCCGTGCCCTTGAACAGGAGGTGCTCCAGGAAGTGGGACGTGCCCGCCAGCGACGGGTCCTCGTCCACCGACCCGGTCCCCACCCAGAACCCGAGTGACACCGACCGCGCCTCCGGCAGCGCCTCGGTGACCACCGTGAGCCCGTCGTCGAGTCGGGTGACCTCGATCGCCTCGCGGCTCACCTAGGCCGTTCCCGACGCCCCGCCCGAACGGGCGTCAGCGCATCGCCGGGCATCCCCGCGGGGTCGGCTCAGGACCGCCGGCGCCGCGGATTGCGCCGCGGGCCATCGCTACCGCCCGACCCACCGCTCGACACGCTGGCCGGGCCGAGGTCGCCGAAGGTCGCCTCGGCCTCGCGGCTCCAGGAGTCCTCGAACGACACCACCTCGGTCTCGTCGAAGGAGGTCGCGGGCGTGGCAGACCCGTTGCCGGGCTGCGCCGCCGGAGCGGCCGCCCCGTCGTCGGGCGCCCCGTCGTCACCGGACGGCCCGGTGTCGTCGCCGACGAGGGACAGGGACACCTTGCCCTGCGGGTCGATGTCGTCCACCCGGACCTCGAGCTCGTCGCCGAGGTCGACGACATCCTCCACCCGCTCGACGCGCTTGCCGCGACCGAGCTTGGAGATGTGCACGAGGCCGTCACGGCCGGGGAGGATGTTCACGAACGCACCGAACTTGGTGACGTTGACGACCTTGCCGTGGTAGGTGGCGCCGACCTCCGCCTTGGGCGGGTCGAGGATCATCTCGATCCGCCGCCGGGCCTCGTTGACGGCCCCCGAGTCCTTCGAGGCGATGGTCACCGTGCCGATCGCGCCGTCATCGTCAACGGCGATATCGGTCCCGGTGTCGGCCTGGAGGGCGTTGATCACCTTCCCCTTCGGGCCGATGACCTCGCCGATCTTGTCGATCGGGATCTCCAGGCTGACGATCTTGGGAGCGGTCGAACGAACGTCTTCGCGCGGCTCCCTGATGGCCTCCGCCATCACGTCGAGGATCTTGATCCGGGCCTCGTGGGCCTGGCGGAGGGCGGCTGCGAGCACCTCGCTCGGGAGGCCGTCGAGCTTGGTGTCGAGCTGGAGGGCGGTGACGAAGTTCGCGGTGCCCGCCACCTTGAAGTCCATGTCGCCGAAGGCGTCTTCGGCGCCGAGGATGTCGGTGAGCGTGGTGAAGGTGTCGCCGACCTTCACCAGGCCCATGGCGATCCCCGCCACCGGAGCCTTGATCGGCACGCCCGCGTCCATCAGCGAGAGGGTGGAGGCACACACCGACGCCATCGATGTCGAGCCGTTGGAGGACAGTACCTCCGACACGAGACGGAGCGCGTACGGCCACTCCTCGAGGGAGGGCACCACGGGCAGCAGGGCTCGCTCAGCAAGGAGTCCGTGGCCGATCTCCCGGCGCTTCGGGCTGCCCACCCGGCCGACCTCGCCGTTGGCGGAGGGCGGCATGTTGTAGTGGTGCATGTAGCGCTTCTTGGTGTCGATGCCCACCGTGTCGAGGAGCTGGTCCATCTTCGGCATGCCGAGGGTGGTGACGTTCAGCACCTGGGTCTCACCGCGCTGGAAGAGCCCGGACCCGTGCGCGGTGGGTAGGAGCCCGACCGCCGCGGACAGCGGGCGGATCTCCTCCGGCTTGCGGCCGTCGATCCGTTCGCCGGACTCCGAGATGTGCTTGCGGACGAGCTGCTTGGTGAGGGAGCGGACCGCGGCGCGGACCTCCTTGTCGCGCCCCTCGAACTCCTCGGCCAGGTCGACGGAGATGGCCGCCGTCGCCTCGGCCGTCGCCTTCTCCCGCTCGGCCTTGGCGGTGATGGTGGTGACCGGTTCGATGCGAGCCGTGCCCACCTCGGCCACCCTGGCGGCCACGTCCTCGCCGTAGTCGACGACCGGGACGAACTCGAGCGGCTGACGGGGGCCCGCCTCGGCCACCAGCTTCCGCTGCAGCTCGATGGACTCCTTGATCCAGGTCTTGGCCGACTCCAGGCCGTCGGCGATGGCCTCCTCGGTGACAAAGGGGGCGCCGCCCTCGTACAGGTCCCACGCCCGCTCGGTGCCGCCCGCCTCGACCATCATGATCGCGACATCGCCGTCTTCGAGTGCCCGGCCGGCGACGACCAGCTCGAAGGTCGACTCGTCGCCCTCCGCGTAGGTGGGATGCGGTGCCCATTCGCCCTCTTCGGTGTAGGCGATGCGGACCGCCCCGATCGGCCCTTCGAAGGGGATGCCCGAGAGCATCAGCGCCGCGCTGGCGGCGTTGATCGCCAGGACGTCGTGGGGGTTCTCCTGGTCGGCGCCGAGGACGGTGATGACCACCTGGGTCTCGTTGCGGTACCCCTCGGCGAAGCTCGGTCGCAGGGGCCGGTCGATGAGCCGGCAGGTGAGGATGGCATGGTCGGTGGGACGGCCTTCACGGCGGAAGAATGAGCCGGGGATCTTCCCGGCGGCGTACATGCGCTCCTCGACGTCAACCGTGAGCGGGAAGAAGTCGATCCCCTCCCGCACAGACGGGGCGGCGTTGGCGGTGGCGAGGACCGTGGTGTCCCCGAGTCGACCGACGACCGCGCCCTGCGACTGCTGGGCGAGCAGCCCGGTCTCGAAGGCGAGGGTCTTCGACGTCCCGGTGACCGGGGCGGAAACGCTTGTGGCACCCTCCATGGTGCGCTCCTTTCGGCCCGGCGAACCCGGGCGTGGGGGCGGCGGTGACCAGTTCCCAGTCGGCGGACCCCCGGTCCTGCCGGGATGGTGGTCCCGGGATCCCTCGACTGGCAGCTGGCCGGTGACTCGCCGCCATCTTCTGTGTGCCCCTGCGGCGGGCAGGGGTGCTGCTGGTGATCAACGTTTCAAACCGCGCTGCGGACGCATGCCCGACAACGCGGACGAGCGGCCCGCATGGGCCGCTCGGGAGGCGGGACTAGCGGCGGAGGCCGAGTCTCGCGATCAGTTCTCGGTAGCGCTCGACGTCGTTGTCCCGGACATAGTCCAGGAGACGCCGACGCCGTCCGATGAGTTTCATCAGGCCACGCCTGGTGTGGTGATCTCCTTTGTGCTCCTTCAGATGCTCCGTCAGGTGGGCGATCCGCTCGCTCAGGATGGCGACCTGAACCTCAGGGGACCCGGTATCGGTCTCGTGGAGACGGTAGGTCGCTATCGTGGCAGCTTTGTCGGGCATACAGCGGGATCCTTTGACATGACAGAACGTTGGCAACAGAGGGTGACGCTGGGGTGGTAAGAACTTCCAGTGGCAGGAACTTCGAGGCTGAACTCGAGGTCACTGATCTGCAGGTCAGCGTGCCAACCCCGGCGACGCCGGACAGCTCTCTATGGTAGCAGTCGAGAGTGACAAGATGCCTGAGCCCAGCGCCGGGAGTGGCGATACCCCTCGACGAGCTGGAGTGGCGCTACTCGACCCCCGGTGGGCCGGGAGGTCAGCACGCCAACACCTCGCAGACCGCAGCGGTGGTGCGCCTCGATGTCTCGGAGTCGCCGAGCCTGCCGTCCTGGGCCCGGGACCGGCTGCTCCGCCGGCTCGGGACGACCGTCGAAGCCGGCGCCAGTGAGCGGCGATCACAGTCCCAGAACCGCGAGCTGGCGCTCGAACGCCTGAGTGCCCGGATCGCCGATGCGCTGACCCCGGACCGACCCCGCCGCCCGACCCGGCCGACCCTGGCATCGAAACGACGCCGCCTGGAGGCCAAACGACAGCGGGGTGAGCGGAAGCAGGAGCGGCGGCGGCCCCGTTTCGAGGAGTAACTCCCGACGGGGCGGCCGCCCTCCCCGCACCCGTCCCATTCAGGGCACGGTCCTACGATTGATCCCCTGCCACGTGGAAGGAGAGCGCATGAGCGAAGCCCGCCCCGGACAGCACGTCCCATCGCCACCATGGCCCGAGGAGGCACCTCCATTCACGCCGCCCGCCCCTCCCCCGCCCGCCCCGGACGATTCGACGCTGGTGACCGCCGATCCCGAATCGCCCGGTAGCCACGGCGACTTCCCTCCGCTCGATCCCACGAGTGCCGGCGAGCCCGGCCCTTCGTTCGGGAGCCGCCCCTCATTCGCAGACCGATGGTCGCCCCGGGATTTCAAGCCCACCGCCGTCAGGGGCGCCCAGACACTCGCCGGGCACGCGGAGCGCCTGCTCGAGCGCCCGGGGAGCTTCGCCGCCTGGTCGATCCTCCTCGCCATCGCGACCTACTGGCTCGGGAGCGCCATCGGAGGGTTCGCCCACGGCTCCACGTTCAGGGACACCTTCACCCACACGGCCGCCTACTCGGGGCTGACGGCCCGCCAGCGGCTCGACGCATTCTTCGGAGTCGGGAACTACGTGATCGCCCTCGCCCTCCTCCTGGCCCTCGGCCTGGCGTTGCTCGTCCCAGCCAAGGACGAGCGTCGGCCGGCAGAGGGCGGTCCCGGCGCGAGCGGCCCCCTCCAGACCACGAGGCGCGGGGACCTCGCTGAGCCCGACCGCGGTGAGCGGGCGAGCCAGCGGCTTCTCCTCGTCCTGACCCTCGCCGGCCTCATCGTCGCCTTTGCCGCCGTCGTGCTCTTCATCGGCGACCTCTCGCACGCAGCCAGCGAACCCGACGCCTCGCTCCAGGGCGCCGTGGCCGATCTGGCTGCGATCCCGATGGCGCTGGTGGCGTCGCTGTGGGCGGCAAGCCGGGTCAACGAGTGGCCGCAGTGGGCCCGCATCGCCCCGGCCGACCCTGCCCATGGCGCCGGCGGCGGGCAGCCGGACCCGGGCGGGTTCTCCGCCCGTCATCGACCGGTGAGCACACCCGGCCCCGATCTCGCCGGCCCGCCACCGTCGCCACCCGGCAACCATGAGGGCCCGGACCTTCCCGGATAGTCAGGCGCTCCCGGATAGTCAGGCGCCGCCGAGGATGCGACGCGTGTCCTCCACGTCACGGGCCATCTGCTCGACCAACTCTCCGGCCGACTCAAAGCGCAGCTGGGCTCGCAGCCGTTCAACGAAGCTGACCCGCGCCTCCTCCCCGTACAGGTCCCCTTCGAAGTCGAGCAGGTAGGCCTCGAGGAGGGGCGCATCGGCTTCCTCGTAGAAGGTGGGTCGCCCGCCGACGCTGAGCGCAGCCGGTCTTGCCACGCCGTCGGGATGGGCGTACCAACCGGCATAGACCCCGTCGGCCGGCACGACGATGTCGGCAGGGAAGGCGACGTTTGCCGTCGGGAACCCGAGACTCCCACCCCGGCGATCACCGTGCACCACCACGCCGCGCACCTGGTGGAAGCGGCCGAGCAGTCCTGCGGCCGCCGTCACGTCCCCCTCGTGCAGCAGCCGCCGGATCCGGGTCGAGGACACCGCCTCGGCGCCCGAGCGGCCGAGCTCGTCGAAGAGGTCGACACCGATGACCTCGAATCCGGTGCCACCCCGCCCCGCCGGCGGCTCGGCGGTGCCCAGCTTCTCCAGCAGCGCCACGTTCCCGGCCCGCTTGTGGCCGAAGTGGAAGTCGGTGCCGACGATGACGGCGCGGACGTGGAGGAATCCGACCAGCACGGTGGCCACGAAATCCTCCGCCGACTCGTGCGCCCGCTCCTGGTCGAAGTGGATGACCACGGCGTAGTCCACGCCGGTCTCGGCGAGGAGGTCGAGCTTCTGGTCGAGATCGGTGAGCAGACCGGGCGCCGATTCGGGGCGCACCACGCTGGCCGGGTGCCGATCGAAGGTGACCACGGCGGAGGGCACGCGCCGCTCGGCCGCCAGCCTGCGGACCTGGGCGATCACCCGGCGGTGACCGAGGTGCACGCCGTCGAACGCACCGATCGTCGCGACGCAGCCGCCGGACAGGCCTTCCGTGTCTGCTCCCGGGCGGACAACCTCCATCGGCGCCGAGGCTAACGAACGGTTGGGGAAAGGACGACCGATGGCTTTGCCCGTCCCGGCCCGTGGCCGGCGTAGACGGCGAGGAGCGCACCGCCGCGGTCGAGCACCGGCCAGGGCCCCTCACCCGTCGCGCCGAGTCGTGACCGCTCGAGGACCTGCCCGTGACCGACGGCGACCGCGACGTCCCCGTCGACGGTGAGCGACGGCCGGTCGCCGAGGGCGGCCGCCGGCGGCAGCACCCGGTCGGGACCGACGTCGTCGAGGGGCACGGAATCCGCCACCGTCCACGGGCCGACCGCCGTGCGCCGCAGACGCCTCAGGTGCGCGCCGCCGCCGAGGAGGGTCCCGAGGTCGGCGGCGAGGGTGCGGACGTAGGTGCCCGACGAGCAGTCGATCGTGGCGGCCAGCACCGGGCCGCCGCCGAGCGGCCCGGGATCCTGGTCCGGGGCCACCTCGAGGTCGAAACGGGTCACGGTGACCGGGCGCGGGGCGCGGGCCACCTCCACGCCCTCGCGGGCCAGTTCGTGCAGGCGCCGGCCGCCGACCTTGATCGCCGACACCATCGGCGGCACCTGCTCGATCCGGCCGGTCAGCTTCTCGGCCGCCCGCCGGGCGCTCTCCACGGTCACGGCGCCCATGTCGAAGCGGCCGGTGGGCTCCCCCGAAGCGTCGAGGGTGGTGGTGGCCACGCCGAGGACGATCTCCCCGGTGTAGGACTTGGAGCGGTCGGAGACGAACTGCAGCAGCCGGGTGGCCTGGCCGAGCCCGACCAGCAGCACGCCGGTGGCGTCGGGATCGAGGGTGCCGGCGTGCCCGACCCGCCGCTGACCGAAGATCTTCCGGCAGCGGGCGACGACGTCGTGGCTCGTCATGCCGCACGGCTTGTCGACGACGATCAGCCCGTCGGTCACGGGTCGGACTCCGGACGGCCGGCCTCTCCGCCCCCGGCCCCGTCGCCGGCCCGTTCCGGCTGGTCCAGGCCGCGCAGGATGTCCTCGATCCGGTTCCCGGCGGCCACCGCCGGGTCGGCGGCAAAGTTCAGCAACGGCGTGCGCTTCAACCGCACCTGCCGCGCCACCTCGGCCTGGAGGCGCACCCGTGACTCGGCGAGCCCCGCGCGTTGCTCGTCGTCGAGGGAGGCGAACAGCAGCGTCGCGTTGTGGAGGTCCGGGTCGCACTGCACGTCGGTGATGGTCAGCAGGCTCAGCCGTTCGTCGGTGACGCTCAACCGCTCGAGCGCGTCGGCGAGCACCTCCCGCAGGAGGTTGTTGACCCGCGCCGAACGCGGGTAACGCGGCGCCCCGACCCGGTCGGAGCGGCGGCCACCCCCGCGGGAGGCGGGGCTCATGACGCCGCCCCGTCGAGGTCGAGCCACTCCATCCTGCAGTCGAGCACCTCCACCTCCGGGAAGGACCAGACGAAGCGCTCCACGGCCGCGAGCACCTCGCGGGCGTGGCCCACCGATCCCGAGACGACGGCCATGGCCAGCGAGGCTCGCTGCCAGCGTTCCTGGTTGCCGACCTCGGCGGCCGCCACCGAGAACCGGCGGCGGCTGCCATCGAGGATGGGACGGATCATGGCACGCTTCTCCTTGAGTGAGTGCGCCTCGGGGAGGTGCAGCTCCACGGTGAGCGCTGCGACATGCCCGCCGGCCGAAGAGCTCAGCTCCGGGGTATCTCCCGCTCTTCGTAGGTCTCGATCACGTCACCGGGCCTCAGATCCTGGTTATTGGAGAGGCCGATACCGCACTCGAATCCTTCGCGGACCTCACGCACATCGTCCTTGAAGCGCCGGAGCGAGGTGATCGCTCCCTTCCAGATGATGATCCCGTCGCGCAGGAAGCGGACCTTGGACCCGCGGGTGATGACCCCGTTGCGGACCTGACACCCGGCGATCGCGCCCACCCGGGGCACCCGGAAGATCTCGAGGACCTCCGCATCGCCGGTCACGACCTCTTCGAACTC
>WQVT01000014.1 GCA_009785715.1 Acidimicrobiaceae bacterium
CTGACCGGGATCAATCCCGACGTGAACGTGGTCACCTACGACGTTCGCCTCGGCGCCGACAACATCCTCAGCATCTTCGCCGGCTACGACGTCATCCTCGACGGGACCGACAACTTCCCGACCCGCTACCTGGTGAACGACGCCTCGCTCAAGCTCGACATCCCCGTCGTGCACGGCTCGATCTTCCGTTTCGAGGGCCAGGCCAGCGTGTACCTGCCCCACGAGGGGCCGTGCTACCGGTGCCAGGTGCCCGAGCCGCCGCCGGCGGAGCTGGCTCCGTCGTGCGCCGAGGCCGGCGTTCTCGGGGTGTTGCCCGGGATCATCGGCAGCATCCAGGCGATGGAGACCATCAAGCTGCTGCTCGGCATCGGAGATCCGCTGGTCGGCAGGTTGCTTGCCTATGACTCGCTCGAGGAGAGCTTCCGCACCTTCAAGGTGAACCGCGACCCGGAGTGCGCGGCGTGCTCGATCCCCAAGGAGGACCTGGTGATCGCCGAGTACGACGAGCTCTGCATGCCCCACCCCATCCAGGCGCCGGCCGCCAGCTGAATCCTGACTCCCGGCCCGCCTGCCGCACGACTGGAGCGGCGGTGGGTTCGGAGGGGCGGTGGGGTCGGACCGGCGGCCGCAGGGGCTTGTGACTGATTTCGGTACCTGTGCGCGATCGCTGGACATGTGCGCGCTCACTGGTCAGTAGGCGTCACCTGCCCGTCACATGGACGCGGATCAGTCACATGGACAAGGCGAATCGGTCACAACGGGTCCGGCCCATCCGGCGCGGCGATCACCACAGCTGCGGGCGGCCGGCCGGCCCGCCCGCGACCCCCCGCCACGTCGCCCCGTCGCCCCGAGCGACGCCCCACCTCGTTTGATCGGACTGCCAGACCGTAGTACAATCCGGTCGTCGGGCTACCCGGTCCGACGCCCCGGGGCGGGCAAGCCCCAGGGAGCGTAATGTTTTGGGCGCGACCGGTCGCCGAGCGGCATGGCGACGGGTCCCGCCAGACCAGTCCAGGTGGCGATCGTTCCGGGGGGACACGATTCGATGGCATCAGCAGACCGTCTCGTCCGTTCATTGAGCCGTGGGTTGCCGGCGCACCGACCGGGAGTGGGCCGAGCAAGCCGGGCGTCCCGCTGGCGGATCCGGGCCATCGCCACCCTCCTGGCGCTGCCCGCCATCCTGGCGGCGCTGATCGTGCCGGCCCCGGTCGCCGGCGCCCAGGGCTCGTTCACGCCGCAGCCGGTCAAGGCCGGCGGGTCGATGACGATCCTCGAGGTGCAGGGCCTGGACGGCTCGTGGCCCACCGGTCTCGACCCGGCGACCAGCCTCACGCCGGCGTCGAACATGGACGAGATGAACTCGATCTATGGGTCCCTCTTCGAGTTGGCCGGCAAGAACGGCACCAACATCCCCGACCTCGCCACCGGCTACAAGATCTCGAAGGACGGCAAGACCGTCGACATCTTCATCCGCCACGGGGTCAAGTTCTCTGACGGGTCCCCGTTCAACGCCGCCGCCGTCGTCTACAACTGGACGCGCGACTTCGCGATGAAGGCGAACGACGACCCGTCCTGGCCGATCACCACGACGAACCCGTTCACGACCAAGGGCCCCTATACGGCCGAGATCCACCTGACGGTGCCGTACACCCCCCTCATCTCGACGATCCACATTCACGATGTCAACTGGATCGTCTCGCCGACTTCACTCAAGAGGATGGGGGAAGCGGCGTACAAGCTCGCCCCGGTCGGCGCCGGTCCGTTCGTCGTCGTGAAGGACACGCCGCCGACCGAGCTCCAGCTGAAGAAGAGCCCGACCTACTGGCAGAAGGGTCTGCCGGAACTGGACAGCCTCACCTTCAAGGCGGTGAGCAGCGACAACTCGGCGCTCGACGCGATGCAAGCCGGTGAGGCCCAGGCCTATATCGACCTGACCAACCACCAACTGGTGAAGACGTTCCAGTCGAGCTTCAAGGTGACGCCCGAGGAGAGCGCCGACCCGCTCGACGTGCAGTTCAACACGACCCATCCGCCGTTCAACAACAAGATCGCCCGCGAGGCGGTGGCCTACGCGACGGACTCGGCCACGTTGAACAAGGAGATCTACGGCGGCTCGACCCCGCTCGTCCAGGGCATCACCGGTCCCGGAGGCCTCTTCTACCAGCAGAAGGTCCCCGGCTTCCGCAGCTACAACCTGGCCAAGGCCAAGGCGCTCGTGAAGCAGATGGGCGGCCTCAGCTTCAGTCTGCTCGGCAGCGCCAACGGCGTGGGGCTGGCCGAGTCCGAGGCCCTGCAGACGATGTGGAAGGCGGCGGGCATGAACGTGAAGCTCACCCTTTCCCCGGACCTGGCGAGTCGCATCGCCTCCTTCCGCCAGAACAGCTGGCAGATCAGCAACGGCGGTGACGGATCATGGGATCCCGCCGGCGGCGTCGGCGTCTGGTTCTTCTTCCTGTCGGATTCGCTGTACACGGGAGTCCACGACCCCAAGCTGGACGCGCTCATCAACAAGGCCACCGAGGTGAACCAGGACGAGCGTGGCGCCGTCTATCAGCAGGTCTCCAAGTACATAAGCGACCAGGAGTACGCGGTGCAGATGTTCACCGCGCCGCTGTTCAACGCGGCCACGAAGAACATCTACGCCCCTTGCCTGACCACCACCTGCCCGACGATCGAGACCGTCCCCGAGGTGTTGTGGCAGTACGCCGGCTACACCAAGTGAGCTGAGACACGGTGCCCACGGTCACTGCCGGTGACCTCGAGTGCCACTACGAGGAGGACTATTTCGGGGATCCCTGGGTCTCGGATCCGCCGGTCATCCTCGTGCAGCACGGGTTCCAGGGCAGCGTTGCCACGTTCCAGAAGTGGATCCCCGCCCTCGCCTCGCGCTACCGGGTCATCCGCCGGGCGCTCTTTGCCCACGACGGCACGGGCTCCGGCCGGCCCGATCATGACCTCTCGCTCGACGGGCTCGCCGATGATCTCGTCGCATTCCTCGACGCGCTGGGGATCGGTTCCGCTCATTTCCTCGGCACCCACACCGGGGGTATGAGCGGCATTCCCCTCGCCGTCCGCCACCCGGACCGCGTCCGCTCCCTCGGCCTGCTGGATTGCCCGCTGCGTACGAGCGCCCTGCAGACCCGGCTGGTCCAGAACCTCCCCGACGACCTGCGCGCCAAGTACCCGACCTGGAGCGACGCCATCCGCGGCTTCGGCGGGTACTTCGCCTGGTACGACGCCACCCGGGGAGCCGGAACCGGCCCGATCGAGAAGTGGCAGCGCGAGGGCCTCTCGCGTTGTGACGACGCCGGGCTGGAGCGGTACGTGGCTGCCATGAGGAACTTCGACACCGAGGGATATCTGGCCGAGGTCGGCGTCCCGACGCTGATCATCGCCCTCACGGGCTCGACGGTCACGACCCTCGAGGACCAGCTCCGGATGCGGCAATCCATTCCGGACTCCGAGATCTCCTTCGTCGAGGACGACGCCCGGGCGCACGGGAACGGCTCGCAACGGGGCGTCGAGGCGCGCATGGTGCAGATGGCTCCGAGCGAGCCGGATCTCCCGAAGCGCTACCTTTCGTTCCTCGAGGCTCGCTTCCCGAGTCCCGAGGGTGCTGCCTAGACTTCGCAAGGAGCGATAGTTCCGCGTCCGGGCGTGACCTTCCGGGCCACCCGGCTTCTCATAGGGGGAGACCACCGACATGGCCACAGAAGCACCCATCCGCCGGCACCACCACATCACCTTGTGCGTCGGTGGTGCCCAGGAGGACTACGACTTCCACACCCAGGTGCTCGGCCTGAAGAGCGTGAAGAAGACGGCGCTTTATGACGGCGACGTGCCGATCTTCCACCTCTACTACGGCAACGACTTGGGCGAGGAGTCCACGCTTGTCACCTGCTTCCCCATGCGCCAATCCGGACGCGTCGCCCGCCGCGGGACGAACCAGGCCCGCACCCTCATGCTTTCGGTGCCGTCCTCCTCGCTTTCCTATTGGCACGACCGGCTCACCTCGCAGGGGTTCGCCGTGACGGAGAGCGAGCACTTCGGCGAGAAGGTGCTCGAGTTCACCCACCCCTGCGGCCTCCCCTACGAGCTGGTCGGCGTCGACGACGACCCGCGTGAGCCGTGGGGCAAGGGGACCGTTCCCGCCGAGCACGCCATCCGCGGCACGCACGGCCTCACGGTGTCGGTCCGCAACCTCGACGTCGCCAACGAGTTCGCCACCGCCGGCTGGACGGCGAAGCTCGAAGCGGAGGAGACGGACCGGACCCGCTACGTCCTCGACGAGGGCGGCTCCGGGCGGATCATCGACTACATCGCCGAGCCGGGCCTCCCGGACGCCGGCTGGACCTACGGCGAAGGCATGATCCACCACACCGCCTTCCAGGTCGACGACGAGGCCGCCCAGGGGAACGTCAAGTTCTACCTCGAGGGGCTCGGGTTCACCGACGTGTCCGAGCAGAAGGACCGCGGCTATTTCCTCTCGGTCTACGTCCGCACGCCGACCGGCGCCCTCTTCGAGGCCACCGTGTCGAAGCCCCAGGGCTTCACGATCGACGAGACCTACGAGAACATGGGCTCCGAGTTCCAGGTCCCGCCGCAATTCGGCTCCGTCGAGGACGTGGTGAGCCAGCTCGAGCCGCTCGTCTGGTAGTCGGCAGATCAGTTGGTCAAAGGGGGCGGCGCGCGCCGCCCCCTTTCTCGCGGACCGGGCCCGCCGCGGTGCCCGGCAGGTTGAGCCGGATTGCCAGACCGTAGTACAATCCGACAAACGGGTTGGGGTAGGGGGGAGTCAGTGCCGAACGTCGTCGACACGCAGGTGGCCAACCGGCGTGACAGCCGGGTGGCCATGCCCGACGGGGAGATCCTCCTCCAGCAGGGCGGCTCCGGACCGCCGCTGTTGTTCCTCCACGGCGGGGGCGCCGGCACGTGGGGCCGTCTCCAGGACCTCCTGGCCTCCTCGTTCGACGTCCTCGCCCCCGTCCATCCCGCCTTCGGTGCCTCCGACGAGATGGAGGGGGTCGAGGGGATGGACGACCTCGTGTACCACTACCTCGACCTGCTCGACCGCCTCGAGCTCGGCCGGGTGGCGCTGGTCGGGTCGTCGTTCGGGGGGTGGCTGGCCGCGGAGTTGGCCGTGCACTCCCCGCAGCGCTTCTCCGAACTGGTCCTGATCTCGCCCGTCGGTTTGCGGATTCCCGAGCACCCACTGCGGGACATCTTCTTGATGACCCCCGACGAGCGCGTCGAGATTCTTTTCCGCCATCCGGAGCGGTTGCCGGCGCCCGACCCGACCGACACCGACGCCATTTTGACCAACTACAAGAACATGATGGCGCTGGCGAGGTTCGGGTGGAGCCCGTTCATGAACAACCCCAAGCTCGAGCGCCGCCTGTATAGGGTCACCGCCAGGACGCTGGTCGTCGCGCCCGCCGAGGACCGCCTGGTCCCCCGGGCCCACGACGAGCGCTACGCCTCGCGCATCGCCGGGGCGAGGTTGATCGTGGTCGACGACGCCGCCCACGTGGCCGAGATGGAAACGCCCGAGGCGATCGCGGCGCCGATCCTCGAATTCCTCACCGGAGGCGCCCGATGAAGTTCAACTTCTTTCACCTGATGCCCTACCCCTATCTGCCGGACGATTTCGACGAGCGGTACTCCTCGATGTCGCTCAATTATCCGAATCGCTACTTCGACCCGGGCATCGGGAGGGAGCTCTATCACCGCTATCTCGACCAGCTCGAGTGGGCGGAGGAGCTCGGGTTCGACGGCCTGGCGGTCAACGAGCACCACCAGACGTCCTACGGGTTGATGCCGGCCCCGAACATCATGGCCGCCGCCCTCGCCCGGCGGACCAGCCGGGCCCAGATCATGGTGCTCGGCAACGCGATCCCGGTCCGCGACAACCCGTTGCAGGTGGCCGAGGAGATCGCCATGCTCGACCATCTGACCGACGGGCGGCTCGTGTCCGGGTTCGTGCGGGGGATCGGCTGGGAGTACTTCGCCCACAGCGTCAACCCGACCCGGTCCTCCGAGCGCTTCGAGGAGGCCCACGACCTGATCATCAAGGCGTGGACGACCGACGAGCCGTTCGCCTACGTCACCCGCAACTACGAGTACCGCTACGTCAGCATCTGGCCCCGCCCCCTGCAGCAGCCCCACCCGCCGATCGTGATGGCGGGCGGCGGGACGCCGGAGACGACCAGATGGGCGGCCAAGCACCGGCATCTGTACATGGCGGTGATCGCCCCGACCCCCTCGATCAAGCGATGGTTCGACAACTACCGGCGAGTCGCGGCCGAGGACGGCTGGGAACCGGGCCCCGACCGCTTCGGCTGGGTGACGCCCTGCTACGTCGGCGAGACCGACCGCAAGGCGATCGACGAGGCCCGGGAGCCGATCGAGTGGTACTTCAACAAGTCGCTGCGCCAGCCGCCCGGGGCCGGACTGCCCCCCGGCTACATCTCACTCGATGCGATGCGCGCCTCACTGGCCTCGGGCCAGGTCCGGGGCGCAGGGAGGGGGGCGACCACGATCGAGGAACTGATCGCCGGCGGGTTCATCGTCGTGGGCAGCCCCGACACCGTCAGCGAACGGATCGCCGAGCTGTCCGAGACCCTCGGCTTCGAGCACCTGGGGGTGAACCTGACGGTCGGCAGCATCGCGGAGTCACAGGCCCGCGAAAACATCGAGGCGTTTGCCAAAGAGGTCATGCCGCGGTTCCGCTCCGCGGCCGAGCAAGAGTCCGCGCAACAGGGAGGGGAAGGGACATGAGCGACGCAGGAGAAGTGGTCCGCAAGTTTTTTGCCACGTTGAGCACCGGCGACTTCGACGCGATCGGGGAGTTCTTCGACGACGAGTCCGTCTGGACGTCTGGCAACGTGGGCCGGACCCAGCCCCCGCCGAAAGGCCGGGAGGCGATCATCGAGGGCTTCTTGAAGCCGATCCGCCTGGGCCTGTTCGAGGAGGGGGACCCGAAGGTCGAGATCCAGACGCTCATCGTGGACGGCGACCGGGTGGCCGCCGAGACCATCGGGCGCGGGAGGGGGCGCGACGGTGCGCCCTATGAGAACCAGTACGCCTTCGTCTTTCAGGTCGCCGGCGAGCGGATCCGCTTCATGAAGGAGTACATGGACACCGCCTACGCCGGACGCTTCACCCAGGGCGTCCGGGACCACCTGGCGCAGGGGTGAGGGGCACCGATGGTTGACGTGATCGACGAGCTCCCGGCGGCCACGGCCGTCTACGAGGGGCTGATGGCCCAGATACACGAGCGTCGAGCCGAGCTCGAGGCGACCTCCGCCGATGCCGATGCGCTGCGCACCCTCCCGCCCCCGGCCGTGGAGATCCTCCGCGAGCTCGGCATCTTCTGGCTGAAGGTGCCCGAGGAATTGGGCGGCAACCCGATCGACCCGTTGCAGTTCTCCGACGTGATCGAGGAGCTCGCCTACATCGACGCCTCGTTGGGATGGACGGCGATGATCGGCGCCGGCTCGGGGGGCATCGCGGCGAGTCTCCTTCCCGACGATGGGGCGAAGGAGGTGTTCCTGGACGCTCCGGCGCGCCCGACCTTCGCCGGACAGCCTCGGGCCCGCACGATGGCGAAGCGGGTCGACGGCGGGTTCATCGTCAGCGGACGGTGGAGCTTCTCGAGCGGGATCCACCACGCCGACTGGGTGATCGGGGGGTTCCACACCGAGGATGAGGACCCTCCGAATCCCTTCGGGACCGGGTTCATCGTGCCGAAGTCGCAGGCCACGGTGTTCGACAACTGGCACGTTGCCGGGCTGGCCGGCACCGGAAGCAGCGACTACGCGCTGGACGAGGTGTTCATCCCGACGACCCACACCGGCATGCGGCGAGGGGTGCCGCCGAAGCGCAGCGGGGCGCTGTGGCGTCAGGAACCGCTGGTCCTCGTCGGCAACGAGCTCCCGGCCGTCGCCGTCGGCATCGCGCGCCGGGCCCTGGACCGGGTGGTCGAAATGGCCGCCGGCACGATCCGGGGGATCGGCGGGACGCCGCTGGCAGAGCGCCCGGCGTTCCAGCAGGCACTGGCGAGGGCGGAGGTGCAGTGGCGGGCAGCACGCCTCGTCTACCGCGACGCCGTCGGGGAGGCCTGGGAGGCCGTCCTCCGGGATGGCCAGGCTCCCGAGCGCGCCAACCTCGCCGTGGCAACCGCGCAGACCTACGTCACCGACGCCTGCGCCGAGGTCGTCATGGAGGTTGTCCGCTTCGGGGGCGGCCGGGTGATCGCCCTCAGCAACCCGCTCCAGCGCCACCTCCGCGACGCCCTGGCCGCCCGCCAGCACCTGGCGGCGACCGACGAGCACTACGAGCGCGCCGCCCAGGAGTGGCTGCGCCGCGCGCATGGCGAAGGGACGGCACCGTGAGCACCCATGGGTGCGAACCGACGAGCACAGATTGGTGCAGCATCCGAAGGATGGTGCACCAATGAGCGACGCCGGCCCTTCGTCCGCCGTCTACGAGGTGCTGGCCGTGCGCTACGGCAAGCGGGTGGGCAGGAAGAGCGAGACCTACCTCAACTACCACCTCTACGGCGAGCACGACGGCCCGCTGCCGATGGACTACTTCGTCTGGGTGGTCCGCAACGCCGAGCGCACCGTCGTCGTCGACACCGGGTTCCGACCCGACGTGGGGGCGCGGCGGGGCCGCGAGCTGCTGGTCGACCCGCCCGAGGGTCTGGCGGAGGTCGGGGTCGACCCGGCGTCCGCCGAGGTCGTGGTGGCGACCCACGCCCACTACGACCACATCGGCAACCTCCACCGTTTCCCGGCCGCCGAGGTGGTGGTCTCCCGGCGGGAATTCGAGTTCTGGACCGGGCCGTACGGCAAGCGGCTGCAGTTCGCCAGTTCCACCGAGGCACCCGAACTGGCAGTCCTCGCCGAATTGGGTGAGAAGGATCGGTTGAGCTTCGTCGACGGTCGGCAGCAGCTGGCGCCGGGGATCGAGTTGATCGACGTCGGCGGCCACACCCCGGGCCAGATGGTGACCGTCGTGCAGACCGGCTCCGGCCAGGTGGTCCTGGCCAGTGACGCCGTCCACTACTACGAGGAGTACGAGCGCGACCGCCCGTTCTCGATCATTGCCAACCTCGCTGACGCCTACCGGGCGTTCGACACCATCCGGGAGCTGACATCCGGCCCCGGTGGGATCCTCGTCGCCGGGCACGACCCTGACGTCATGACGCGTTTCCCGGCGTACGCGGGCGGTCGGGAGGGCCTGGCGGTGCAGGTGGCGTGAACATGTTCGGCTCGGCGCCTGCGGGGGAGGCGTCTCGTTGACCTACCCGTCGCTTGCGGGAGGAGTGGCCGTCGTCACCGGGGCGGCCGGCGGGCTCGGCTCGGCGTCGGCCCGACGCCTCGCCGGCGAGGACGCCCGGCTCGTCCTCGTCGACCTGGACGGGGACCGCCTGGCAGCGGTCGCTGCCGGCCTCCCCGGCGAGGTGGAGTGCGTGGTTGCCGATGTGTCCGAAGAAGCCGGGGTCGAGCGGTACATGACCGCGGGGCTCGAGCGCTTCGGACGGGTGGACTACCACCACCTGAACGCCGGCATCTCGGGGTCGCTCGCGCCGATCCCCGAGCTCAGCGCCGCCGACTTCGACTCGGTGATCGCCGTCAACCTGCGGGGGGTGTTCTTGGGCGTGCGGGCGGCGTTCCGCGAGTACGAGCGCCAGCCGCCGCGGCCGGCCGGTCCCGGGGCGATCGTGCTCACCGCCTCGATCGCCAGCCTGCGGGGGAGCGCCGACCTGATCCCGTACCAGACGTCCAAGCACGGCGTCCTCGGCATCCTGCGTGGCGCAGCCCTCTACGGGGGACCGCTCGGCATCCGGGTCAACGCCGTCGCTCCGGGCATCGTCCCGACCGAGCTCTTCGCCGGCGCCGCCGGCGCCCCGGGGGGACGGGACGACATGGTGCAGCGGGCGAGCACCACGCCGCTGCGGCGGGCCGGCACGGGGGACGACATCGCCGGCGTGGTGGCGTTCCTCCTGAGCGACGACGCCGCCTACATGACCGGCGAGGTGGTCTCCGTGGACGGCGGCGCCGCAGCCGTCAGTACGGTGCGACCTTCTGGCGGAGCCGGCGCGTGGGATACCTCGAAAATCGACCGATTGTTGTATGATGATCATGCGAACAGCCGGTCACACATCCCTGAAGAGCGTGATCGGGAGGAGATCGACGGTGAGCACCGCAGCTGAGTCCCAAACGGCCGAACGACGCGTCGGCATGATCGGGCTGGGCAACATGGGCGGCCGGATGGCACGCCGCATGGTCGACCACGGGTTCACGGTGTTCGGCTACGACACGCGGCCCGGCCTGGCCGAGGCCGCCGGCGCGACGCCTGCCGCCTCGCTCGCCGAACTGGTCGGGGCGGTCGACGTCGTGTGCATGTCCCTGCCCGACAGCCACGTCATCGAGCCGTTGGTGCTCGGAGAGGCCGGGGTCCTGGCCGGTGCGCGGCCCGGACAGGTGGTCGTCGACCTGTCGAGCGCCGCCCCGGGGTCGACGGTGCGGATCCACGAACGGCTTGCGGAACAGGACGTCGTCTACATCGACGCGGGGATCTCCGGCGGGGCGTCGGGCGCCGAGAAGGGCACCCTCACGATCATGGCCGGTGGCTCTCCCGAGGTGCTGGAGCAGATCTCCTGGGTGTTCGAGCCGATCGCCGCCAAGGTGTTCTGGATGGGTGGCTCGGGGGCCGGACACACCACCAAGCTGCTCAACAACTTCTTGAACGGCGTGAGCCTCGCCGCCACCGCCGAGGTGATGGTGGCGGCCCGCAAGGCCGGCCTCGATCTCACCCGGGTGCTCGAGGTGATCAACGCCAGCAGCGGGGTGAACTACGCGACCCTCAACCGCTTCCCGCACATCGTCAAGGGTGACTACCTCGAGGGGGGCCTCACCGGGTCGTTGATGACCAAGGACATCGCCTTGTACGTCGACCGGGTCAGCGAGCTCGGGGTCCCGTGCCTGAACGCCGCCGGCCCGCTGGCCACGTTCGGGCTGGCGAACAACCTCGGCTACTCGGAGCAGATCAGCAACCGGGTGGTCGACGCCATAGGCGACGTGTCGGGGGGCGTCCGCCTCTACGACGGCGAATCGTGAGCTCGTGAACGAGAAAGGAGCCGCTGCCGTGACGGATGGGCACGACCGCATGGCCACGGGGGAGAGGATCCGCCGGGAGGTGCTCGGATCCGAGCACGTCGACCGGTCACTCGCGCAGGTGAGCGACTTCAGCCGGCCGGTGCAGAACCTGGTCACGGAGGTGGCTTGGGGCGAGGTTTGGTCGCGCCCGGGGCTCGATCGCCGGACCCGCAGCCTGCTGAACCTGGTGATGCTCACGGCTCTCAACCGCCAGACCGAGTTCGCCGTGCACGTCCGTGGGGCGATCCGCAACGGCGTCAGCGAGCAGGAGATTCAGGAGGCGCTGCTGCAGACCGCCGTCTACTGCGGCGCTCCAGCGGCCCTCGAGGCATTCCGGACGGCGGAGCGGGTCCTGAAGGAACTGGCGGAGAGCGACGGCGCCGGTTCGACGGCAGCTGGTTCGACGGCAGCGGGTTCGACGGCTGCGGGTTCGACGGCTGCGGGTTCGACGGCGGTGGGGCCGTGAGCGAGACCGGCGCACGCGTGGGGACTCAGCGAGTCGGGTTCGTCGGCCTGGGCCACATGGGGATCCCGATGACCCGGCGGCTGCTCGAAGCCGGCCACCACGTGGTGGGCTTCGACATCTCCCCGGCCGCCCGGAGCGCGCTGGCTGCGCAGGGGGGAGAGGTCGCCGACACGTTGACCGGGGTGGCGACCGGCGCCGACGTCGTGATCCTGATGCTGCCCGGCTCGCCCACCGTCGAGCAGGTGCTCGGGCCCGATGGACTGCTCGACGCGCTCGCGCCCGAGACCCTGCTCGTGGACATGAGCTCATCGGAGCCGGCCCGCACCCAGGCGCTGGCGGAGCGCGCCGCCGCCCGGGGCACGACGATGATCGACGCCCCGGTGTCGGGTGGGGTGCGCGGAGCGGAGGCCGGTACGCTCACGATCATGGTCGGCGGTTCCGACGCCGCGTTCGAGCAGGTCCGGCCCCTGGTCCAGTCCATGGGAGGCCGGGTCGTGCACGCGGGGCCCGTCGGGGCCGGCCACGCGGTCAAGTCACTCAACAACCTGATGTCCGCAACGCACCTTTTGGCCAGTTCGGAAGCCATGCTTGCCGGGATTGCCTTCGGGCTCGACCCGTCGGTGATCCTCGAGATCGTGAACGGCTCGAGCGGGCGGAGCGGCTCGACGGAGCTGAAGTGGCCCGAATACGTGCTGACGGGCACCTACGGCGCGGGCTTCTCGATGGAGCTGATGGTCAAGGACCTGCGGATTGCCCTCGACCTCGCCCGCCAGGGCGGGGTGCCGGCGAGATTCGGCGAGCTGGCTGCGGAGATGTGGGCGGAGGCGCTGTCTTCGTTGCCGGCGGGCGCTGACCACACCGAGATCGTGCGGTGGCTCGACAAGGTGGCCGCGCCCTCCGGTGTTGCCGCCGAGGCGCGTGTGCGATGACCGAGGTGGCCGGGTCCGGCAGCTCGGCGTCTCCGGGGGGCCTCGGCCTCGGACAAAACGGCATCGGCCGGGTCGCCGCACCGCTGCGCGAGCAGGTGGTCACCTTGATCCGCCAGGCCATCCTCGATTTCCGGCTGAAGCCCGGCCAACGCCTCGTCGAGCGCGAGCTCATCGAGCAGTTGGGCGTGTCCCGCACGACGATCCGTGAGGTGCTGCGGCAGCTGACGACGGAAGGTCTGGTCACCGTCATCCCGCAGAAGGGGGCGATTGTCACGGCCCCCTCCCCCGAGGAGGCGGAAGACATCTACGAGATGCGGGCCGCGCTGGAGGCGCTGGCCGTCCGCCGGTTCGTGGAGCGCGCCACGGCGGAGGAGGTCGTCAAGCTCCGGGCCGCGTACGAGGCCATGGAGAAGGTGCTCGAATCGGACGGCGACATCCAGGCCCATCTCGGGGCCAAGGACCATTTCTACGGGGTCCTGCTGGCGTCGAGCCCGTCGATCGAGCAGGTCCTCGGAGGCCTGCAGGCCCGGGTACGCATGCTCCGGGCGACCTCGCTCGGCGTCCCGGGCCGGCGAGCCGAGGCGGTGGCCGAGATCGGCACCCTGATGGATGCCATCGAGGCGCGTGACGCCGACCGGGCTGCGGAGGCGTGCATCCACCACGTGCGCCGGGCGGCCAGCACCGGGCTCGCCCGACTCGCCGAGGGCGACGCGGGTGACCCGACCGTGCTGGCGGAGGGCTGAATCGGCGATGGCGGCACCGGGTTGGGCGGCGCTGGGTTGGGCGGCACGGTGTTGGGTGGCGCGGTGTCGGGTGGCACGGTGTTGGGCGACACGGTGTCGGGTGGAGGCATTGGCTTGATCGACGAGGACTCGGTCGTCGGATTGGAGGGCGGCGCAGGTCTCCCGTTCGTCATGGACGGGGTGGTGATCCGCGGCGAGCAACGGGGTCGCCAGCTCGGGTTCCCGACCGCCAATCTCCGTCCCCCCGAGAATCGCGCCCTGCCCCCCAACGGGGTGTACGCCGGCCGGGTCACCCTCGACCGGTTCCCCGGGCGCTGGGTCGGGGCAGTCAACATCGGGGTTCGCCCCCAGTTCGAGACGGCGCTCGGGCTGCTCGTCGAGGTGCACATCCTCGACTTCAACGGCGACCTGTACGGCTCCCGGCTCCACCTGGAATTGGTCGCGTGGCTGCGCGACGAGCGGCGCTTCGATTCGGTGGATGACCTGGTGGCCCAGATCCAGCGGGACCTGGAGGCCTGCCGGGAGGCCGTGCCGCTCTAGAGGGAGTGCCCCTGACGAGAGGACAGCGCGTCGTGTTTCAGGCCCGAGCCGGCGACGCGGCGGCGCTCTGGAAGGCCCCGATCCGCTCGGCCATCTCCTCTGGCTGGTCCTGGATGAGCAGGTGGCCGCCGGCGAGCGTCTCGACCTGGGCGCCCGCGATCGCGGCCGCCCAGCGGGCGGCGTAGCCGACCTGGACGACGGGGTCGTCGTTGCCCCAGTAGACCCTCGTCGGGGCGGAGATGCGGTAGAGCCGACGGGCGAGGCTGTGGTCCGGGAAGGGCCAGACAAACTTCAGCGTCGCCGTCATGGCCTGCACGGCGGCGACGATGTGCTCCTCGTCCTCCTGGTCGACGGGCTCGGTTCCCTCCGCGGAAAAGCGGTTGAACCACGTCGCCGGCCGCCACTGGGCCAGGTCAGGGGTCGGCTCCTCCTCGCTCCACAGCCCGAATGGCGCCAGGAGGGCGAGGCTCGTCGCCCGCTCCGGGAAGTGCGCCGCGAGCTCGGCGGCGACCAGCCCGCCGAACGAGTGCCCGACGACATGGGCTCGATCAAGTTCGAGGGACCGGAGGAGATCGTCGAAGTACAAAGCCACGTCGTGGCCGTTGTCGAGGTCGTCGAGCTCGTCAAGCGAGTCGAAGCCCGGGAACCGGGGAACGATCACGTCGAAGCTCTGCGCCAGCGACTCGACGAAAACGTCGTCGCCGGCGGGGACGACCATGGAGCGCAGGTAGAGCACGGGGTCGCCTGACCCGTGGCGCGAGTAGTGGGCGACCCGCCCGCTCGCCAGCGTGACTTCCACGAGCTCGGCGCTCATCGGGCAGCCGTCCCGACGCCCCGGCCGGTCCCCGGCGCCTCTCCGGCCCCGTTGGCATCGTTGGCGGCAGGCACAGGCGGCACAGGCCTGGGGGCCCAGGGATCCTCCCACACCTCGAAGGTGGGCCGCAGCACCGGCATTACGTCGGCAGC
>WQVT01000015.1 GCA_009785715.1 Acidimicrobiaceae bacterium
CCGGCGATCGGGGATGCTCGATGACCGGGGCCTGGGGTTGGTCCTGACGACCTTAGGTGGCACCCGGCCGGTTCTCTCGACGACTCTGTTCAAGGAAGCCGACGACCTGGTCCACGAGGCTCGAAACGGGCACGACGGTGTCCACGAGCAGACCGTCAGGGTCTTGCTTGTACTGCTGGGCGGTTCGCTCGGCGATGCGTATCCAGCGATGCCCTCGGGTCTGTAAGCGCCTTTGGAGTTCGGCAGCGTCTGAGCAGATCACCTCGATTGGGAGGTAGACCGCTGCAGCGGCGTCTGCCAACGCCCGCAGCCGAGTCCGAAGGCGTGGATCGGCTACTACGTCCAAGACCACGTCGTGGTCGTGGAGCGCGTCCTCCACCAGGAACTCAAGGTTGCGGTTCGCTCGATCTTGGAAGGCGGGCCGCCTGAATCCGAACCAGCGGGATACTGCCCGGTCGATGTTTGCTGTGGGGGAGCGCATGCTTCGAACGACTTGGTCTCGCGAGAAATGTTGCGCTGCGATCCGTGCCGTCAACGCTTGGGCCAGTTCGCTCTTGCCGACGCCCGGTCCTCCAGATATCGCGATCAAGGCCGAGCGGCGCACTCATCAAGTCTGCGGCATTTGGGGCCATACCCGCTTCCATCCGGCGATCGGGGATGCGCCTTCTTCGTTAGGGAGGACGGCGTTCTGGGACAGCGCGTTCGGGTGCGGACCGGACAACTTCGTTGCGTGTCAGTTCGTGGTCGCCACCCGCGAGAGCCAGGCGAGGGGTGGCTGGCCGGCGATGAACCCGAAGTACTCGTTGGTCTGATTGAACCCGAGGAGCTCCTGAAGGTCAGGGACCAAGGTTGCAGCGAGGTCTGGTCCGACCGACAGGGGGTGGCATTCCGCTGGTCGCAACCACCGTGCCACGTGCTCGACGATCAACCCGAGGCGGGGGGTGGCTGCCGGGTTGGCGCCGGCCCCGTGGAGCAAGCCGCCGGCATATACCAGCGCCGAACCGGCTGGCATGACCGCGGGTTCCGCCGTTCGCAGTGCACGGTCGTGGTGCGAACCGGGCACCACCATGGTCGCACCGTTCTCGAAGCGCCATTCGTCAAGCGCCCAGATGGTGTTCACCATGACCTCCGGGAACTCGGCTGGGAGGGGATACACGGCGCCGTCGCGGTGTTGTACCTGTGCGACCTCGCCTGGCTGGACCTCGGAGAGGACGGTCATGCCCAACTGATAGGGCCACGACAGCGTCGCCTTGACTAGACCTTGGACGACGGGGTGCAGGACGAGGCTGTCGAGGAGGCGGGTTCGTGCCAGGGGGTCGAAGATCCGACGGGTCTTGAAGCCGTCGAAGCGGTTATCACCGAGGGGAGCGGTGCTGACCAGTGCGCGGACCCCTGTGCGTACCGCCTCCAGTTCCGAGGGGGTGAGAAGGCCGCGTACGACGAGGACCCCGTCCCGGTCCAGGGTTTCCTTGAGATCGGCTGTCGGGCTATCAGCGTCGAAGGTGGAGATCGGCACGGAAGCCATCATTGCGCGCAACCGCTCGCCGAGAGACCCTCGCCAGCTCCTCACCGCCATCCGGCGTTCGGGGCGACGTGAGCCCGCAATAGTGGGCGCGGTTTTGTGACAGGTGGCGGGGGGCTAGAAGGTTTAGACAGCGCAGGTGCGGTCCCTTAAAAAGGCAATCATCCTTCGTCGTGTGCCGCGAGGATCCAGGCGGTGGGGGTAAAGATCGCCACCGAAGTCAGGGCGATGACCGTCCCGGCGATGATCGCCACCGGTGTCCAGCTCATGGTTGGCGTCCACGCGGCGGTGAGCGTCTTCGTGACCACGAGGATGGTGGCCGCCGCGGCGGCGGCGCCAACGACGAGGCCTGCGGCGCTCACGATGACGGTCTGCCACCAGGTCATCGACAAGAGCTGTCGCGTGGTGGCGCCGACTCGGCGGAGTAGGCGCAGCGACCCGCGCCGTTCGACCGTGGCCATTGCGAGCGTGTTGACCAGGGCCAAGCCAGCGAGAGCGGCTATCACGCCGAGCAGGAGATTGTTGCCGTAGGACTGTTGCGCCGTGAGAAGTTCGGCTTGGGCGTTCACCACCGTGCCACGCCCGGCGACGTTCAGGCCGGGGAACCGCCCGGCGAGCGGGGCGAGGCCCTGCGTCAGAGCGGTCAGGCTCGTGTGCGGCGCCGGGCGGACCAGTACCTCGCCGATTGCGGCGCTGCCGAGGTGGCCGCCGCCGGCTGCGCCCGCCGGGATGAGGGCGTCACCGAATCCCAGCGACCGGTCGTAGATGGCGGTCACGGTCGCCCGGTACGGCGTCCCGTCGGCCAGGTAGGCGGTGAGGGTTTGCCCGACGCGGGTGTCCACGGCGGTCGGGCCGGTCTCGATATTGCTCAACGCGATGTCGCCGGGACCGAAGCCGCGTAGCGTGCCAGAGCTGACCTTGAGGTTGAGCACTGCGGCCGGTGAGCCTCCGGTGATTGCCTCGGCGGCGGTGTTGTCGTTGCCGGGGTAGGGGACGAAGACGGTGGTTGGGGTCAGCCCGACAGCGGTACCGACTCCCGGCTCAGCCGCGATCGCCGATACGGCGGCTGGCCCGAGTCCGGAGCCGGGGGCGGACACGACCGCGGTTGCGGTGAGCCGTTGGCCTCCTTCGACGACCGCGGCGTGGTTCTGGGTGGCGTCGATGAAGTAGATCGCCCCGGTGAACATCACCGCGAGGGCGATCGCGACCATCGCGGTCGCCGTCCGCTGCGGCCGCACTCTGATGTCGGCCAGAGCGAGTCTGCCCGCGGCACGAGAGAATACAGAGACAGGCTGCCGGAGCAATCCTTCCGCCACAGCGACGAGCAGTGTTCCCAGTAGCGCGACGCCCGTCATCAACGCCAGAAGCATCACCAGGGCCAGGTTGATCTGTTCGGAGGGGCTGAGGGGCAGAATCAGTGCGGCCACGCCAAGGGCGATCCCACCGGCCAGCATGACCAGGCCGGCGAGCAGCCGGGCCAAGCGCGGTCTGCGACGCTGCGTGTTCGCCTGCGCCAGCGCTGCCGCCGGAGCCAGCCTGGAGGCACGCCGGACTGCCGCCAGTCCCGCGAGTTCGGCGACGACCACTCCGATTCCCGCGGTGATGAGCACAACCCAAACGCTGGTCCACGAGTTTGTCCAGGCGTGCGTCGTCGCCGGAAGCATCTGATGGGCGTCCATCCCGCGAACCGCCCGAGAAGCTAGCCAGACGCCCGGTAGGTAGCCGGCCAACCCCGCCAACCCGCCGAGGATGGCGAGTTCGATCATGGCCATCCGGCGCACCTGGCCGGGGGTTGCCCCGATCGCCCGCATCAGGGCGATGTTCCGCCAACGCTGCGCGATCGACAGCGACACCGTACCGGCGACCACGAACAGGGCGATCAGCAGCACATCGAAGCCGGCGCTTTCGGCCACCTGCAACAGGTCGAACCCGTCGATGGCGGCGGCGAGGTCTTCGGCCCCACCGCGGCGATTCCCCGACAGCACGGTCCGGCCGTCGAAGTCGGGGTTGTCGCGGATCCTGGCGGCCAGCACGGACGCCGACGTGTCGGGACGGGCGAGGACGCCGATGAGATCTGCCTGTCCCGGGTGGCCGTACAGCGCTGCGGCCTCGTCGTTCGTGAAGAACACCGCCTGGTCCTGGGCCGGGTTGCCGGCGGGCGAAGCGGCCACGCCGGCGACCGTGAACGAGGGCAGGTCGCGCCCGCTGAGCCGGACCGTATCGCCGGGCCGCAGGCCCGCTGCCCGGGCGAGCCCGGCGCCCACCACAACCTGGTCGCTTGCCGCCGGAGCATGCCCGGAGACGATGGTGAACGGGGTGAGCGGCGCACTCTGCCAGCCATAGCCGGTTAGCGGCTGAGCGGTGCTCCCGGACAGGACGCGGCCACCGGCGACCTGCAGGGCGAGGGGAATCGACACTTCCGGCACTGCGGTGGCGACGCCGGGCACTGCGGCCGCTGCCCGGGCCAGGCTGATCGGCAGTCGACGGTAGGCGGGCAGCCCCACCACGTCGGTACTGGTGTGGTGGTCCTGATCCGAGGTGACGGCGACCTTCTGGTTGCCGGTGATCACCACGGACGTCGCGGCCAGCCGCTGCGCCGGGACGGACAATGTCTGGGCAGTACCAATCAGCGATGCCGTCACGGTGACCACGACGGCCGCCAGAAGAAGAGCAATGAACGTACCCGCCAAAGGCGCCGGTTGGCGGCGCAGCGTGCGAAAGAACCCTGTCACCGGGATTCCGCCTCCCCGAGGCGGCGCAGAATTTGGCCGAGTTCGGCTGGATCGGGAGCGGTGCGCGTTTCCGCGATGCGCCCATGGGCGAGCACCACGGCCTGGTCTGCATAGCCCGCGACCATGGGATTGTGGGTGACGACGACTACGGTCTGGCCCAGTTCATCGACCGCACGCCGCAGCAGGTCGAGCACGACCTCGCTGGTATAAGGGTCAAGGGCCGCGGTGGGCTCGTCGGCAAAGACCACCTCCGGACGGGTGATGAGCGCCCGGGCGATGGCGACCCGCTGCTGCTGCCCGCCCGACAGGCGATCTGGGAGCCTGCCAAGCAACGGGGTGATACCCACCTGCCCCGCGGCCCCAGCGATGTCGTCCCAGTCGAAGGGACGTCCGTCGAGACGCAGCGGGAGCGCGATGTTCTCGGCGACGGTCAGGGTCGGCACGAGGTTCAGTTCCTGGAATACGAACCCGACCTTGCGGCGGCGCAGCAGCGCCAGCCTGCGGCGCCTCATGCGAGTGATTTCCTCGCCGCCGAGCCAGACCCGCCCCCGGCTCGGCCGGTCCAGACCCGAAGCGCATTGCAACAGAGTCGACTTGCCCGACCCCGACAGGCCCATCACCGCTGTCAAGGTGGCCCGGGGGAACGCGATGCTCACCCCATCCAGGGCGTCACCATCGCGACGGCCGTAGTGCTTACTGACGCTCTCCAGCCGCCCGGCAGCCGGCCCACCTTCGAAGGTGGGCTCGCCACGGCGAGTCAGAACGCGTTGAGTTGACAAGCCGACCACTGTCCCCGTCCTTTCCTTTCAGACCTCGGCAAGGTGCCGAGGTTGCTCCACCGACAAGTCGACCGGTGAGCCAGCAACTCTGACGTACCAGTAACGTCCCAGTAATATATGAGCTGCGCATGAGTTATACATGGGCCATGTGCTACGGTCAAGTCGACCTCGCGAAGATGGGAGGCGAGCATGGAAGTGCCGGTCGGCAAGGCGCAGCAGGCTTACGAGCTCATCGAGTCGATGATCACGTTCCTGGACCTGGCGCCAGGGCGGCTCGTCTCCGAGTCGATGCTGATGGACCTGACCGGGTTCGGCCGCACCCCGGTCCGGGAAGCGTTGCAGCGGCTAGCCAACCAAGGGATGGTCGAGATCAACCCCAAACGCGGGGTGCTGGTCGCGGAGCTGTCGATCGAGAGTCAGCTCCAGTTGCTGGAGATCCATCGATGCCTTGCAGAGCTGACCGTCCGCCTGGCCGCCCGCCGGGCGGACTCCGCCCAGCGGGAGGCGATGATCCAGCACGCCGAGGTGTTCAAGAAGTTCACCGGTGACGACATCCGCGCCTACAGGACGCTGCTGAATAAGGGGCAAGCGTTGATGACTGCGGGGTCGCACAATCAGTTTCTCGAGATGGGCATGGGACCGTTGGTGGCCCCGTCGGTACGATTCTGGTTTGCGAACCTCCGTGATCCCGCTACAGAACTGCGCTCGGCGGCAGACCTCCAGACCGCCATGCTCAAAGCAATCCACAAGCAAGACCCAGAAGCGGCTGCCAAGGCCACGCTGCAGTACTACGACTACCTCCTCGAGTCCGCACTGCGGGTCCTGCAAGACCGATAGTCACCACGTAGCTCGCGAGGGGTCACTCCCACCATGGCCTTGGAGACTGACTCATCAACACCAAAAAAAGACGGAGGCCATCGCTTCTCTCGGCGGATCCCAATATCCCCGCTTGACACCTCTCGGAGAGCATCCCCGATGTGCCGATATGGGCTACTGAGCTATACAGATCTCGGCCCCGTGCCGTTCGATCTCTGAGCTTGTCAGCCGTGCATGCTGTCGCTGTCGACATGCCACCCCGATGACCAGGTTGGGGGCAGTGGGGCTCCCACGTTCTGTTAACCTATGTCGCCATCATCTCGGCCGTCACCTTGCCCTATAAGGCCCGCCCGTGGTGGCCTCCATTCACAGCGAGAGACCCTCTGTTACTCTTGGGCCTCCTCGGCACACACGCCCGTGTCTCGGACGGCTTCGTGTTTCCGCCAGGGCCACACACCATCGATCTCAAGAGCGAGGGACCAGCTGAGTAGGATCCGGACGAGCACGATGGTGGCGAGCACGGCCACGCTGTCGGCGGTCTGATCGACGATGACGGTTCTGATGATGTCGGCCACGATGAGGACTTCGAGGCCAAGCAAGATGATTCGGCCCAGACGTTTTCGGAAGTACTCGTACGTGTTCGGGTGGCGTACTCTGGTGATGTACATCGTGGCCGAATGAACGAGAACAAAAAGGCCACCCACGACCAGAATGCCTACGCCGACACCTTCGACCACCTGAACGACATCGTCGACGTTGTGATTGAAACTCATGGTCGGTCTCTCAAGGCGTGTCGACGGATGTCAACCGGGCTGATGGCCCATCATCGCGTACCTGGCCCGTCAGTTCGGTCATGACATACGGGGCGGTCGGTCAGCCGGTGATGCCGAGCTCCTCGAGCCCCTGGCGGAAATGCTTCACGCTCTGCGAGAGCATTCCCGCCAGAAGACGAATGTCGGCGTCGCGCAGCGTGCTGGTACGACCCGTTTGGGACGTACTTGTGTGGGGTTGCTCCAACCGAGCGGCATGGTCGAAGCCCAGTCGCCGGCGGCTCCCCGCGTTGGAGATTGCGGGGGTAACCGTGGACTGGACTAGCCCTTGACACCACCGGACAACTGCCCGCCGGTGAAGTGCCTCTGGAAGATGAAGAAGATGATGGCGAGGGGGATGGTCGCCAGCAGTGCGGCGCCCATGTTCAGCGGGAAGTTCGGCGTCGACCCGAGCGAGCCGGTGGTGAGTTGGTGGAGCCCGACGGGGAGCGTGTACTTGTTCGGATCCGAGTTGGCGACGAGGAAGAAGCTGAACTCGTTCCAGGAGCTCTGGAACGACAGGATCGTCAGCGTCAGGAGGCCGGGGCGGACGACCGGCAGCACCACGCTCCAGTACGTCCGGAACGTGCTGGCGCCGTCGATGCGCGCCGCCTCCTCGAGCGCGACGGGCACCTGCAGGAAGAACTGTCGCATGATGAAGATGCCGCCAGCGTCCGCGATGATCGGCAGGATCATCCCGCCGTAGGAGTTGTACAGCCCCAACTCCTTGATCACCAGGAAACGCGGGATCAGCAGTACCACGTTCGGCACGGCGAGCGTTCCGATCACAAGCAGGAAGACGAGTTTGCGCCCCGGGAACTGCAGCCGCGCCAGTGCGTAGGCGGCGAGGCTGTCGAGGAACACCCGGCCGACCGTGAGCACGATCGCGATGAAAGCCGTGTTGCCCAACCAGCGCGGGAAGTCGACGTTCGCGATGCCGGTGATCCCGAGCACCTGCTTCCAGGCCTCCACACTGAACGGGTTCGGGATCAGCGAGAGCGGGTTGCTGGCCGCGTCGTCTGGCGTCTTGAAGGAGGTCGCCAACTGGATCAGGAAAGGCCCAATGAAGATGATCGCAAAGATGATCAGCAGCACATATCCGCTGACGCGGCGCGGCAGGGGCGTCTGACGGACGACGGTCATGGTCGCTCCCGACGATCTCGCTCGATGATCATGTGATGTCCTCGGGGATGAGCTTGCGCTGCAGATAGGTAAGAACCACGATCAGCAGGAACAGCAGGAAGGCCATTGCGGCGCCGATCCCGAACGAGAAGTTGTTGAAGCTCTGCGCGTAGGACTGGTAAGCGGGTGTCGCGATGCTCGGATTGTTCGGGCCGAAGATGGTGATCTGGTCGAACACCTGCCAGGTGCCCATCATGCCTAACGTCAGCACGAGCACCACCGTCGGGCGCAGCATCGGCACCGTTACCAGCCGGAACCGCTGCCAGGACGTGGCACCGTCGATGAGGGTGGCCTCTTCGACCTCCTCGGACACGTTCTGCAACGCGGCGAGGAACATCAGCATGTACGTCCCGGATGTCGTCCAGACGATCAGAATGATCACCACGCACATGCCGACCGACGGGCCGGCCAGCCAGTCCCACCAGCGGATGCCCCAGAAGGTGTGCGTCGCCCAGCCCGGCGGGTTGTTCGGGTTCACGCCGAACACCGAGAGGATGTTCCAGAACACGCCATTGGTGGAGATAAGCCAGTTGGGGCCGGTGATGCCGAAGGTCGACAGGATCTTGTTGATCGCCCCGTTGCCCTGGAACAGGAACAGGAACACCAGCGAGATGGCGATGCTGCCCGTGACCGACGGGAAATAGAACGCGGTGCGGAAGAAGCTCTTGCCCTTGAGGAACCGATCGTTCACGAGCACAGCCAGGCCCAACGAGAGCGCCGTCTGCAGCGGCACCGTGAACACGACGAACCAGAAGTTGTTGCGGACCGCCGTGGCGAAGGTGAGCCGGGTCAGCCCGTTCGTGGTGAGCAGTTGCCGGTAGTTGCTCAGGCCGACCCATTTGGGCCCGTTCGACGCGAACAGGGTCGTGAAGCCGGTCCATCTCGTGAAGCTGATGTAGAGCGCCAGCAAGATCGGGATGACCAGGAACAACACAAGGATCACCAACGCCGGACTGACGAACAGCCAACCCGCCCTGCCCTGGGTGCCCCGCACCGCCTTTCGCCGGCCCCGGCTGGGTACGGTCTCCGGCTTGTCGGTGACGGCGGAACGGACCTCGCCTCTGGTGGGAAGCTGGGAGGCGGTCATGGCCTCACGACCCCAGCGCGTTCGAGAAGTCCTGCAACTGTCTGAGCATCTGCGCGGGTTTCAGGGAGGTGATGTTGATGATATTTGCGTCGAACGAGGCCTGGACCGCCGCGAACCCCTGGGTGGTCACCTGCGGCATCGCAACGTCCGCCTGGTCGATGAACGCGCGCTGCGCAGGGAACTTCTCGATGAAGGCAGCCCTTGCCGACGGACGCGAGGGCAGGACACCGACCGCGCCTGCGAACGTCAGTTGCTGCTCGGTGGTGGTCAGGTAGTTGACGAAACTCACCGCGGCAGCCTGGTGTTTGCTCGCCGCCGCGACGCCCCAGCAGTTGGTGAACGACAGCGTCCCCGCCCCCGCCGGACCCTTCGGCAAGGGCACCACCACGTAGTGGATCTTCGGATAGTTGGTCTTCAGGTCACCGACGATCCAGTTGCCCTCGACCACCATTGCCGCCACGCCTTTGCCGAGCGCCTCGTCGCCCGAGCCCACGTTGACCTGCTTCGGGAACTTGAGTACGCCCTCTTTGGCGAGCGTCTGCACGAATTCCAGGCCCTTGATGTTCTGCGGGCTGTCGAAGGTGAACTTGCCCTCCGCATTCTGATAACTGCCGCCGGCCTGCTTCATGAAGGCGCCCACCCGGTCGAGCGTGTCCTGGACCACGAGGCCGACGACATTGCCGCTGGTGAGCTTCTTGGCGTCGGTCTGGAGTTGGGCCCACGTCGTCGGCCAGTCGCCCATCTTCAGGCCGGCCTTCTGCCACAGGTCGGTGTTGATCTCGAGCGCCAGCGTGGAGAAGTCCTTGGGCGCGCAGTAGAAAGTGTTGTTCAGGGTGAACGCCTTGATCAACGGTGGGTAGAAGTCGGTTGGATCGCGCACCTTCCCACCCGTTGCGGCAAGCAATCCGGAGGACGCGAGAACGTCGAACTGCGCCGGGGAGCCGTAGAACATGTCCGGCGGCGAACCGCCCGCAAACGCCTGGGTGAGCTGCTGGCTGATGTCGGATGCCGGGATCACCGTCACGTGATTGCCGGTCTCTTTGCCCCAGGTCGCGGCCGCTGCCTGCACGGCCTCGGTCTCCGCGGGACCCGACGAAGCGATCATCAGTTGCAGGTTGGCCCCCGTGCCGCTGCCGAGGGCTCCGCTGGAACCACCTCCACCGCAGGCGGCCGCCACAAGGCAGGTCGCCGCCGCGATCGCCGCCAAGGGTAGAGCGCGGCGACCCGGCCCGCCCTGCCGTCGACCGCCACGCCGCCCTATCGGCACAGCTTCTAACGTCCTCATCTCACGACCCCCGACGCCAACCGCGGTTATTGAGCTTTCTCCGCCACTGACCGGATGAACGCAATAATTCTTAGCACACAGAGAGTGAGGTCGCTAGTGGCGCCGGCCACCGCTAGTGTCGGCATGGAGGTGCCCACGGGTCCCCCGACCAGGGAGGAACACATGCCTGCGACGATGCATTACTCGCGAGACAACCTCTGGCAGATCGAGCAGGCGGGGTTCGACCACCTGCTCCTCGGGAAGACCGAGGCGATCATGGCGCTCGGCAACGGTTACTTCGGTACCCGCAGCGCCGAGGAGGAGAGTTACGTCGGCGAGCAACGCGACACCCTGGTCGCCGGCACCTTCAATGCGTTCCACCCCACCGAGGTGACAGAGCTGCCGAACGCTCCAGACATGTGGGCGATGAACTTCACCATCAGCGGCGCCGTCCTGAGCCTGATCAAGGGCACGGTGCACGACTACTCCAAGCGGCTCGATCTGCGCACCGGAGAGCTGACACGAGAGTTCGGTTGGGAGTACGAGGGGCGCAACCTCAAGTTCACGTTCCGCCGCTTCGTGTCGAAGGCGCGACGCCACGTCATGGCCAGCTTCGTCACCATCGAGAACCTCGGGAGCGAGGACCTGACCTTTCAGGTGAGCAGTGGCATCGACGGCAGGTACAGCAACGAGGGCAGCCAGCACTTCACCGAGGGAGAGAAGGGGCTCGTCGAGGGAAAATACCTCCAGATGATGCCGACGACCACGCAGTCGGGCATCACGTTCGTCCAGACCGTCGTTCACGACGTCCACGCGGACAAGGTGACCAGCCACATCGAAATCGAGCGACGCCGGATCCTCCTGGACCACTCCTTCACCGTTCCCTCCGGTGGGACGGCGACCCTGGAGAGGCGGGCCTCGATCTACACGTCCATCGACAACGACCTCGCCTCGCACGACGTCGCGGACATGCGCGCCGTGGCCGTCGGGGAGTTGGATTCGATTGCGGATCGCAGCTTCGACCAGCTGCTCACCGAATCGGCGGGAGCGTGGGACGAGCGGGTGTGGCGCGTGCATCCCATCATCATCGACTCCGATGACTTCCGCGATCAGCTCGCCATTCGTTTCGCGCAATACCATCTGCACGCCAGCACGCCCGCCCATGACGAGCGCATGAACATCGGCGCAAAGGGCCTGACGGGCGAGAACTACAAGGGCCACACCTTCTGGGACACGGAGGTGTTCATGCTGCCCTACTTCGCCTTCACGCACCCCGACATCGCCAAGAGCCTCGTCACCTACCGCTACCTCGGCCTCGAAGGCGCGCGCAACAAGGCGGAGGCGAACGGCTATCGAGGAGCGCAGTACCCGTGGGAGGCGGCGTGGCCCTCCGACGGCGAGGTCACCCCCGTATGGGGCGCCGCCGACATCGTCACGGGTCAGGCGACCAAGATCTGGTCCGGCTTCATCGAGTACCACATCACGAGCGACGTCGCGTTCGGGGTCAAGCTCTACATGGATGTGACCGGCGACCTCGACTGGGCGCGCGCGAAGGGGTACGAGATTCTGCTCGAGACGGCAAGGTTCTGGCTGAGCCGGCTCGAGTGGAACGGAGAGAAGCAGCAGTACGAGATCAACGATGTCGTCGGCCCCGACGAATACAAGGAACACGTCAACAACAACGCCTTCACGAATTACCTCGCGCATTGGAATATGACCTATGCCATCGACCTGATCGATAGTCTGCACACGCAGCAGCCCGAGGTATACGCCAAGCTCGACGAGCAGTTCGACCTGGAAGCATTGAAAGCCCAACTGGTTGACATGGAAGGGAAGGTCCACCTTCCCCAACCGACTGCCGAGGGCATCATTCCGCAGGATGACACGTACCTGTCGAAGGAGGTCATCGACCTTACGAGGTACAAGGCACACGACACCGTGGGCAGCCTGTTCAGGGACTACAACCTCGACCAGGTCAACGACATGCAGATCACCAAGCAGGCCGACGTCCTGCTTTTGCTGCTCCTGCACGAGGACCTGTTCGAGAAGGAGCTCAAGCTCAAGAACTTCGACTACTACGAGCCGAAGACGACGCACGACAGCTCACTCAGCCTCTCGACGCACGCCATTCTGTCCGCGGACCTGGGCAAGCTCGATCAGGCCTACGGCTTCTTCACCCAGGCACGTGACATCGACATGGGCGAGTACATGAAGTCCTCCGACCCGGGCATCCACGCCGCTTCGCTCGGCGGTATCTGGCAGATGATCGTCTTCGGCTTTGGCGGCGTACGGATGATCGAAGACAAGCTGCGAATCGAGCCGCATCTACCGAGCGAATGGCAGAAGCTCTCGTTCGGCTTCGACTATCAGGGCCAGTCGATTTCGGCCACGGTCGACGAGAAGGGTCTCACGCTCACCAAGGCCGGCACCGGGGACGGCGTGACCTTCCTCTCGGGAGGCGAAGAGCTCACCCTGACGGACACCATCCATGTCCCATCCGGGCGCTGAGATGGCTTAGCCGAGGCGTTCGCCCGTTTCCGGGTTGAACACGTGCTCCTCCTTGTTGCGCACCCGTAGGTTCAGCACTTCGCCGATGCGCGGCGGAACACGGCCGTCGAAGCGCACGACGTACGGGGTGTCATCCGGGTCGTCGCCAACCAGGTGTCCGTACACGTAGGCGTCCGCGCCGAGCTCCTCGACGAGCTGGACCTCGAGCTTGAGTCCGGACGTGACATCGCCCTCCGGGGCGTCGCCGTTCGTTTCGTGGCTGATCGACTCCGGCCGGATGCCGATGGTGACCTTCTTCAGCCCGGCCTTGGTGACCGCTGCCATCGCCTCCCCACTCAGCGGCAGGGTGACGTTGCCGAGCTGCACGCCGCCGGGAACCACCTCGGCCTCGCGCAGGTTCATCGCGGGCGAGCCGATGAAGCCGGCCACGAACGCGTTGGCCGGACGGTCGTAGAGGACCCGTGGGGTGTCGACCTGCTGCAGCACGCCGCCCTCCCTGAGCACCGCCACCCGATGACCCATAGTCATCGCCTCGACCTGGTCGTGGGTGACGTAGAGCGTCGTCGTGCCGAGTCGGGCCTGCAACTGCGCGATGTGCGAGCGGGTCTCCACGCGGAGCTTGGCGTCGAGGTTCGACAGCGGCTCGTCCATCAGGAAGACGGCCGGTTCGCGGACGATCGCGCGGCCCATCGCGACCCGCTGGCGCTGACCGCCGGACAGCGCCTTGGGCTTGCGGTCCAGATAGCGCTCGAGGTCGAGCAGCTTGGCCGCCTCGCGGACCTTCGCTCCCCGCTCCGTCTTGGACACGCCGGCGAGCTTGAGCGCGAAGCCCATGTTGTCTCCGACGGTCATGTGCGGATAGAGGGCGTAGTTCTGGAAGACCATCGCGATGTCGCGGTCCTTCGGCGGCTTGCTGGACACGTCCTTCCCGTTGATCTGGATCTCGCCGGTCGTCACCTCTTCGAGGCCGGCGAGCATGCGCAGGGCGGTGGACTTGCCCGAGCCGGACGGGCCGACGAGGACCATGAACTCGCCATCGCCGATCTCGAGATTGAGTTTGTCGATGGCGGGCGCTGTGGCGCCCGGATACACACACGTTGCGTTGACGTAATCGACAGTTGCCATAACTACTGACTCCCCGGTCGGTGTGCGTTGTGCCGCACCGGGTATGGACGGAGCCGAACTGCCTGGGACAAACAGGTCGGACGTCTCACGGATTTCCGGCCGCCCGAGTTGTTCTGCCCCACCGACATTCAAGCAGCTCGTAACGACCGGCATAGCGGCCTGACGTATTCATTGGACACCACCGGCTGTGGTACGTCAAGGGTTCCCATTCCCGGCCGCGGCCTTCATTCGGCTTTGTACGCAGTGGGCGACAAGCCTCGTAGGGCGAGAGATACAGTGCACCCTTTTCACCAGCCTCGCCGTGGCAGGCCCCGAAGCCGATGAGGCGAACGCCTCAGACCGCGATCGGCTGCTCCGCGCCCGGCCACCGCCCGATCGGGCCAAGGTATCGGTAGCCGGATACGTCGCCCATCGTGGTGACGCGTTCCATGTGACGGTAGGTGTCGGGGTCGTAGTCGGGGACCGCGTAATGGACGACCGAGCGGTTATCCCAGATCACCAGGTCACCTTCTTGCCACTGGTGCCGGTACACGTTTTCGGGTCGAGTCGCCCGGTCAACGAGGTAGTCGATGAGCGGCCTGCTCTCGTCGCCGGTCATCGCGACGAAA